>JBKJKL010000216.1:0-15238 GCA_046597485.1 Chthoniobacterales bacterium | reverse complement strand
GTTGCGGCAGCGCTAATAGGGCGAACGAAGGTAAACGCCAAGTAATTTTGCCCTCCTGTCTGAACGGTGATGGGCTGCGTTAGCGCCCGGTTGTCGGACGCGTTCGGATTGCGGGCGAATGCATACTCTTCGAAATTCGAGAGGCCATCGCCATCAGGGTCGGCCGTCGCCAGGGCATTGGCTCCACTGAGGTTGTTCGCCGCGGCCCAGGAAGTGAAAGTCACCGAGCCAATCTGAAAATCAGTGAGACGGAGGGTCTTGTCGCTGTTGACCAACTGCACCGCGAACGAACCTTGCGTGCCCAAGACGTTGAGGCGCCCGGCGGCATTCAAATTGTCGATGTAGCGGTTGATCGTTCCAGTGCCGGTGATGACGAAATCGAAAAAATCGGTCGCTTGAATGCTGGTTTGAAAGCCGTTCAGGAATTTCACATAAAGCGAGCCAACGAAGCTGGCCGTGCTCGTGGCTGAAACTTGATCGTACAACGTCCCCGCCGTCGTGCCCCCGATGTCGATATGGAGGATGCCCTGCGCGCTCAGCGATCCGACCCGAAGGATGCCTGTTTCTCCGGTGGATGAGCTGGGAGAGATGTGGTTCGCGGGGGTGCCGCCCGCGACTTGGAGATCACCGCTGATTCCGCCGCCGCCATCGACGGTTCCGCCGCCAAAGGTGGATCCAAGGTTCTGACGTAGTTCAACAATAGTGCCGCCTGTTCCTGAGCCGCTCGCGTTGTGGACGAGCAAAGTACCTTCGTTCACGAGCGTCCCGCCGGTGTAGGTATTATTATTTCCGCGGAGGACTTGGGTGCCTGCTCCAACCTTGAGCAACACGACCTGCTGATCGCCCGAAGTGCGATCCGCGATCACGCCGCCAAAGGATCCATTGGCTCCGCCGTTTCCCACCGTCAGCTTCCCCGTGTTGTTGTTAGTCGTATTATTTAGAATCGTTCCGCCAGAGCCGTTGAGCGCGCCGACGCTCTGATCGCTCCCGGCCATGTCGAAAGTGCCGCCATTGATCGTGAGGGGTCCCGTCGGCGAACCAAGGTTAGTACTCGAGAAAACCGTGAGTGTTCCTCCCGTGAGAACGGTGCCACCAGTCCAGTAATTTGTTCCATTTAACCGCAGAACACCGGGACCGGTCTTCTCGAGCTGGCGCGATGGGCCGGTGATGTTGCCCCCCATTAGAATCTCACCTGTGCCATTAACCTGGATCACGTTGGTGATGGGATTTCCGAGGACGTAACTCATCCCTCCCCGGCCTGTAGAAAGCTGAAAACTCTGCGCGCTATCGTTAGCCAGAATGGTATTCGCGATTCCATCAACGGTGCCTCCGGTCAGTGTGATGACGCCGGAGATGGGGAAATTTGAACCGTTCTCGATATTGAGCGTCCTGTTCAACGTCGGCAGCGCCCTGATGGAGCCGAGAGTGAGGGCGCCATTGGCGCCAGTGTCGTTGTTCACGCCAGTGGCGGCAAAGGACTGCATGACGATGTAGAGGGTGTTGTTGAAGGCGAGCGAACCGAACTCCACATTGTCCGAAATCGCGCCGTCGGCGGTGGAGTTCGTGTTATTGTCGACGCCTGGAAAAGTGTTGGCCGGACCTCCCGTCCACAGGGACGAATTCAGCCAATAATTGTTCGTGTTGGCAGGTTTCCAGGAATATGTGCTCGCGACCGGGAAAGTATTTTGAGTGGTGTAGATGCCGCGTCCGAAGGTCGCCGCCAGGAGATGTCGCCCAGAGTAGAAAACTTCGTCGACGGAGACATTTGCGGGGCCGGCTTGCGGGAGCAGCCAGGTCGCGCCGGCGTCTTCCGAAGCGAACAGCCCGACCTCGGTGCCGACATACAAATTCTTAGGATTAACCGGGCTGATGATTAGGCTGCGCACCGGCACGTCCGGGAGCCCGGTCGCGCCGCTTCCGGTGACGTCGATCCAGCTCGCTCCAAGATTCTTGCTTACATAAATATTGTCGGGGCTGAAGCCGCCGAGGGTGACGTAGATCCAGTTAGGCAACTTGGTCGAATCGATCGTTAGCCGAGTGACAAACCGATCCGGGATAGCGGCGTCGATTCGATTCCAAGTGGGCGCCGCTTCGGTCCCGTTGTTCGTCAGGAAAATTTGGCCCTCGTTATGTCCGACGACGATCAGGTCGGGATTGTTGCGCGCGACCGCGATCGCGCTGATCGGCACGTCCTTCGGATTGATTGCTCCGTCCGAAACCGGCTGCTTGATCGCGCTCCAAGTCGGCACCAGAGCCGTCTTCACATCTTCCGCCCGCCACAAGCTGAGCCCGCCCGCCAGCATTCGATTCGGATTACTCGGATCGAGAATGAAGGGCGCGACAAAGCTCGCGCCATTGGCGGCGTCGGCAATGCCAGTGCTGCTGGTGCACTGACCCACCTTTAACGGAGGAGCTGGCGGCGGCGAAGCAGGTACGATGTTAGCAGGATTGCAGTAGATCGGACCGAAGGAAGATCCTCCGTTCACGCTGCGCGAGATGCGGAGATTCGGGTACTCGACAAAGACATAACGAAAATCCGTTGGATCAGCCGCGACGAAACCACCGTCACCGTCGGCCCCGTTCGGAGTATCCCACGCCTGTGAGTTGTAGGGGGGAGTAAAGCTCGTGTCTGGAGGGTTGCGGGGATTCCCGTTATCCTGCGTCCCGCCAATCAGCGTGAGATCGGGCGTGGCCACTGCGCTGTAAAACTGGGTAATGCCAAGTTGCGCATTCAGGCTGACCCATCCGTTTGTTTGACTGACGGCAGAAACATCGTCGGTCCGGTAAATGCCCCCGTCGTTCCCGAAGTAAACGCGTTTATTGGTCGAGTTATTGAATCCCGCCGCGGCCACAATCATATGGTGATCCGCGTGGGCCGAAGTGCCTTCGCAGTTTGTATTCGTCTGCGGCGCACATTGCCATTTGCTGATCTGGGTCAGGTTAATGGGATTGGCCGTCGCCGCGTTCGTGCTGCGCCAGAGATCAATCCCGCCGACGATCAGAACATTCGGTTCCTGAGGATTGACCCAGATAATGTTGGCGTAAAAGCCCTGCTTACCGAGAAAACCGCTGCCCGTCTGCACCCCCAGAAAGCTCTGCCCACCATTCGTACTCCGATAAATGTCGCCGCTGTTATTATTGACCGCGGCATAAACGATCTGTGGCGTACCATTGGAGGCATAGGCCAGCTCGACTCGTCCATTCGTGGCGCTGGTGCCGCCGTTGCTGATCGGGGGGGTAAAGGCCGACTCGGTCCAGTTTTGGCCACCGTTGGTGGTGTAGAAGGCGTGCCCTAATTGTCCCGAGATCGCTTGAGTGCTGTCGCCGGGACGGAAATCCAGGTCCATCGTGCTCGCGACGTCTTTCTGCATCCAGGTAGTGCCTCCATCCGTCGATCGAGCGATCCCTCCCTTTGAGGCGGCCAGGATCGTGTTGCCGTCCGCCGAGATCGCCAGCCGATTGATGAAGAACCAAAAGTCAGGACAGGGCGCTGACCCAATACCGCACCCGGGCGGGGGCGGAACAAACGCAGGATTCGTGTTGGCCAACTGGTTCCAGGTCAAACCACCGTTGGTCGACTTGAAGACGCCGAGCCCCTGCACGCCGCTGACCGCGAACGACTCGCCCGTCCCCGCGTAGAGCTCGTTAGGATTGGTCGGATTAACCACCAGCGTCGAGATGGCGAGGTTGGCCATGAAATCATTCGCCGGCACCCAGGAAGTTCCTCCGTTCGTCGTACTCCAGATGCCTCCGCTCGCGCTCCCGATCCAGATATGATTCGCGTTTGTCGGGTCGATTGCGATCGCGCGAATGCGCCCGCCGATATTGCCAGGGCCGATAGAAACCCAGTCGCCCGGTTGCACGTCGGCAACGTCCAAAGAGCCGCCATTTTCAGCCCGCCGCACCAGCTCCGCCTTCATCAGCTCCAGATGCGCCTTTCCTTTGAGAAGGCCATCCGCCGGGATCTGCTTCTTTTCGTCCTGCAACTGCAGGTTCCGGAACCTGATCGCCTCATCCGGTTGATCGGGACGGAGCGCGTCCATATCTTCGTTCTCTGCTAGCACGATGGCCGCTGGTTGCCCGGTTGGCGGATGAAAAATCGCCGCAACGCCGAGCAGTGTTCCGACAAAAATCAGTAGTGCGGCGATGAACTTCATAAGGACTCCGTATCGAGATAAGCGACAAAACGGGGACAAAGCGATCATTGAAAGAAGGACGCAATAGGTTCCCGAAAACGATCGAAGCCATCGCGTTGGCGACGCTAATCAGCCAGCACTACACTCCTCGTACATGAAATCCGGTTTCCTCGATAAGCTCATCGAGCGCCTTGGCCGGGTCGGACCGGAGGAGGTGCAGAATTATCTGCTGCGCCTCGCGCAGGAGAAGGGGCTCATCGAGACCGTCTTCAATGCCATCCAGGAAGGCATCATTGTAACCGACGCGAATGGCCGGATCACTTACGTGAACGACGCCGCTTGCGAGCTCTTCGGGATCGAGGCCGAGACCTCGGTCGGGAAGCGCTTCAACGAACGGCTGCGCGGGCTCGATTGGGAAACGCTCTCCCGCTCAGAGGGCGCGATCACTCGCGACATCGAGATTTTTTATCCGGCGAACAAGTTCATCAATTTCTACATCGTCCCGCTCCTGATGGAGCATCGATCCGGCGCGGATGGCGTGGAATCAATCGGCGCGCCGGTCGGGCACGCCATGATCCTGCGCGACATCACTGAGACGCGGCGCTCGACGGAGAAGACGATCGAGTCGGAGCGGTTCAACGCGCTTACGCTCCTCGCGGCCGGTGTCGCGCATGAGATCGGCAATCCGTTGAACTCCCTCCACATTCACCTGCAATTAATGGAGCGGAAGGTGCGAAAGCTCGACGGCCCACTGCGCGCCGAGCTGGAAGAATCGATCGACATCGCGCGCTCCGAGATTAGCCGGCTCGACTCGATCGTGACGCAATTCCTGAAGGCGATTCGCCCGTCGAAGCCGCAGCTTCATCCGGAGAACGTGAACGGCCTGGTCGAGGAAGCGGTCCGTTTCTTCGGGCCGGAAATCGAGGACCGCGACATCGTGGTCGAGCAGGAACTGCGTTCCGATTTGCCTCCGCTCGAGATCGATCGCGACCAGATGAAGCAAGCCCTCTACAACGTGATCAAGAACAGCTTCGAGGCGATGAAGCGCCGCGGCATCCTGCGCATCGGCACCGACATGGACGACACGCATGTCTTGGTCAGCTTCACCGATACCGGCGGCGGCATGTCGGCCGAATCGTTGAGCCGCGTCTTCGAGCCGTACCACACGACGAAGAGCTCCGGCTCCGGCCTCGGGCTGCTCATTGTCCGCCGGATCGTGCGGGAACACGGCGGCGAGCTCGCCCTCGAGAGCGCGGAGGGCAAGGGTCTCACGATCACGATTCGCCTGCCGTATCGCGACCATCGCATCCGGATGCTCGAGGCCGGGACGCTGCCGCGACCCGAGGCGGAGTAGCGAGGCGGTTTGCATCGGCGGGCGCGCGTCGTTACGAAAGGCGCATGTTCATACGCGCTTTCCTGCTCGCTCTTTTGCTTGGCGCGGCCGTTTCTGTCTCGGCGCAGACGAAGGTCACGCCGGCCGATTGGTTGCCCGCGCTCACGCCCTCGCTTCGGGCTACGCTCGAGCGCCTGCGGGCCGCAGATTCCCAAGGGGAGATGAACCGCATTAGCCGCGAAGTGGCGGAGCTGACCGACGCGCAGCTCTTCATTGCCTACGTGCGGCTTTACGAAAAACTTCCCGCGAAAGAGCGCGAGAAACTGCGGCTCGAGCAAGCGGACTGGCTGAAGAAACGGCCGGCGGCGGCGAAGAAGGGCGTGGAGTCGGAAGGTGGTTCGCTCGCGACCCTGGAAGCGAACAATGCGGAGGTCACCTACACCGAGAAGCGGCTCGCCGACTTGCGCGCGCGCTACAAGAAGATCGGCGCGAAAAAGTCCGACGAGGACGACGAATGAATTACTCGCGCTGCTTCACCCGGCCCGCACCGCTGATTGATTTTGAGACCGTCGGGTTGCCCGCATAGGTCACCTTGCCCGCGCCGGAGATCTCCACTTTTAGCGCATCGCTCACGGTCACATCGGCGCGGCCGGCGCCGCTGATCGAGAGCTCCATCGCGCGCGTCTTCAGCTCCTCAGCGTCGAGCCGGCTGGCCCCGTTCAAGTCGCCGGAAACGGCGTTCACTGTTCCGGTGAGCGCGGCGCGCGTCGCGCCATTCGCATCGAGATAAAACTCCGGACCAGCGAGCCGCTCCGCGTTGAAGCGAACCGCGCCATTCAGCGTCACGTGGCTGAGCGCGCTGGTTGAGATGTCGACCTTGATCCCGTGCGTGCCCTTGAGCGGTTTGAGCCACTCGATGCGCAGCTTCCCGTCGGTTACCTCGGTCTTGATGAACTCGAGCAGGTTGCCATCGGTCCGGATGCTTACCTTCGGCGGTCCGGGCGTCCAATTGATCGTGAAGGCGCCGTCCGCTTCGAGCTTGGTAAAGTCCGCGACGGGGCGCGCCTCAGTCGTGAGATGGCCATCGCCATGCACGCCGACCCAGTGGCAGCCGCTGAGAAGAAGGAGGACGAGTGCGAGGAGGGCGAGGGTGGCCAGCTTGAAAATAGCAAACGGGCGGACGGGGAGAGTATTCGTATTCATGTCTGTCTGGGGATGGGATGCAGACAGAGCCGTGTTTGGATTCAGGAAAAAACGGAACCTCCGCGCCGAGGCGGCGGATTAGGGCTCGGGCTCGCTGTCCGGCAGCAGATCGATCCGCTCCGGCTGACCGGCTACTTCCACCTCGAGCGTGCTGTATTTCCAATCCCCGGCGGTTTTCGTGGCCACGAGATAAATCGTCGCCTGGCCTTTCGGGCCGGAGATTGGGATCGACATGTTGGCTTCGCCGGTGGTGCCTTGCGCGTTCGTCTGGCCCTGGATGAGCCAGCCTTCGTGCATCGGCGTGCCGAGGGCCTCGATTACGGCCGGATTGATTTTCGCGCGCGTGACGGCGGTCTTGTAGACATCGGTCGAGCGCAGCAACCCGAAGACGAAGACAACGAGTGCGAGGATGAAAGCGGCGCCGAGGCCGAGGAGGGTGAGACAGCCCGTCGGGACGAACCATTTCCAATTGCGCGACCACCACCCGCGGCGTGGTGGAGTAGGAGTGGCGGCTGGAGCGGGCGCAGGCGTAGGAGTGTCCATGAGCGGGCGAAATTATTCGTTAGGCCAGCACACCGCAAGCCTCCGCCGCGCGCCGCTTACAACTCGACCCGTGCGCCGAGCTCGACGACTGCGTTCGGCGGGATGTTGAAGTAGGAAGTGACGTCGCCAGCGTTGCGCGTCATCCAGGCAAAGACCGATCCGCGCCATTGCGAAAGGTCGAGTTTTCGCTTCGCCAAAATCGTCTCGCGACCGATGAAAAACGTGGTGCGCATCGGCGAGAACGTCAGCTTCGGCTCGTTCAGCAGAGCGAGCGCGGCTGGGACATCGGGCCGCTCCATGAAACCGTAGTGGACGACCACGCGCCAGAAACCTTCCGCTAATTCTTCTGCCTCCACGCGCTTCTTCTCGTCGCTCAAATATGGCACCTCTTCCGTCCGCACCGTGAGGAGGGCGACCGTCTCGTGCAGCACTTTGTTGTGTTTCAGGTTGTGCAGAAGCGCGAAGGGCGTGCCGAAGCGGTTGCCCGACATGAAGACCGCCGTGCCGGGCACGCGGCGGATGTTTTGATCGCGCAGGCTGGGCAGGAAATCATCGAGCGGCAGGCAAACATTGCCGATGTGTTCGCGCAGGACGCGGCGCCCTTTCCGCCAGGTCAGCATGAGGAAGAGGATGCCGGCCGAGATCAGGATCGGGAACCAGCCGCCGTGCAGCACCTTCAGCATATTCGCGCCGAAGAAGGCGAGATCGATGCTGATGAAAAAGACTTCGATCGGCAGGACGAGCCAGAGCGGCCAGTGCCAGCGTTTCCGCGCCACGAAGTAGAACAGGATGGTTGTGATCAACATCGTGGTCGTGATTGCGACGCCATAGGCGGCGGCCAGATGGGTGGAGGTCTGGAAGCCAATCACGAGGCCGACGGCGGCGAGCATAAGCGCCCAGTTCACGATCGGGACGTAGATCTGGCCGATGACGCGGGCCGAGGTGTAGTTGACGCGCAAGCGCGGGATGTAGCCGAGCTGGATGGCCTGCATCGTGAGCGAAAACGCGCCGCTGATGATGGCCTGGGAAGCAATGATCGCGGCCGCAGTCGCAAGCAGGACGAGCGGGAACAGCGCCCACGACGGAGCCATTCGATAAAAGGGATTTTCCGCCGCGCTGGGATCGACGAGAAGGAGCGCGCCTTGCCCGAAATAGTTCAGGATGAGCGAAGGCAGCACAACCGCGAACCACGTGATCCGGATCGGCGCGGTGCCGAAGTGGCCGATGTCGGCGTAGAGCGCTTCGCCACCGGTGACGGCGAGAAAGACGGAGCCAAGGACGACGAAGCCCTGCGTGCCGTTGTCGACGAAGAAGGTGATCGCGTGCAGCGGATTCAGAGCAGCGAGGACCTGCGGCGCCTGCAGCATGTGTTGTATCCCGAGGGCTGCGATGGTGACGAACCAGAGGACGGTGATGGGACCGAAGATGCGGCCAACAGTCGTGGTTCCGCGGGATTGAAAAAGGAAAAGTCCAACCAGGATCACGATCGCGGCCGGCACGACGTAGGGATCGAAAAACGGGGTCGCGACGTGCAGACCCTCGACCGCGCTGAGGACCGAGATGGCGGGCGTGATCATGCCGTCGGCATAAAGCAGGGCGGCGCCGAAAAGGCCGAGAAGGAGGAGAAGTTTACCGCGCCGCGCGACGTCGCTGACCAAGGTGGCGAGAGCGAGGATGCCGCCTTCGCCGCGGTTATCGGCGCGGAGAATCAGGATCAGGTATTTGACCGAGATGATCAGGACGAGGGACCAGACGATGAGCGAGAGAACGCCGAGGACGTTGGCCGAGTTCGGCGGGACGGCGTGCTCGCCGTAGAAGCACTCGCGCAGCGCGTAGAGCGGGCTCGTCCCGATGTCGCCGTAAACAATGCCGAGGCTGGCGAGGCAAAGGATGAACAAGCGGCGCTTGCTTGTGGGCGCGTGCTCGCCGGGAGCGGGATGCGCGGCGTCCCCCTCGGCCGGGATCAGCGTGGTGGGGCCAGAGTTCACCGGGAAGGCGAAAGGCGACAAACGGTCACGCGGACGAGCGGATGCACAATGAGGATTCGGACGGCGGCATCCTGCCGCGTTGCTCGCTTCACCGGCCGAATCTCGGAGAGCGCCCTGCTTTTGTCACTTCTTTCCTACGTCACCGAATCACGCGCCATCGCTCGGGCCCCTTCGCACGATTCAGGAACAATGATCGTCATTTTGAACCGCGCTGCCGGGACATCCGCCAAAACGGAGGAGCTCGATGCGAAGATCTGCGCCGAGTTCGCGGCCGCCGGCGTGAAGGTTGAAATGAAGCATCCGGAGGAGGGCAAGGATCTCGCCGTGCTCGCCCGTGAAGCGCTGGAGGGGCCGGACGAAATCATCGTCGCCGGTGGCGGGGATGGGACGATTAGCGCCGTCGCGGGCGTGCTCGCCGGCACGGATAAGACGCTCGGTATCCTCCCGCTCGGCACGCTCAACCACTTCGCGAAAGACCTTGGCCTGCCGCTCGAACTGCCCGCTGCGGTCGCGGCCATCGTCCACGGCAAGGTGCGGAAGGTGGACGTGGCGGAAGTGAACGGCCGCGTCTTTATCAACAACTCCAGCCTTGGCCTCTACCCGCACATCGTGGCCGATCGCGAGAAGCAACAGGAGCAGCTCGCGCGCGGGAAATGGGCGGCGTTTGCGTGGGCGGCGCTGCGCGTCTTCCGGCGGTTTCCGTTTCTCCATCTCCGGATCACGATGGAGGAACATCAGGTCGTGCGGCGGACTGCTTTTCTCTTTATCGGGAACAATGAATACGAGATTACCGGCTTCAATCTCGGCGCTCGGCGCTGCATCGACGCGGGCAATCTCGGCCTCTACCTCACCCATCGCACCGGGCGGCTCGGGCTCTTCCGGCTCGGCTTCCGCGCGCTGCTCGGGCGGCTCGATCAAGCGAAAGACTTCGATCACTACTGCGTGCAGGAAGCGTTCATCGAAACGCGCCGCCCGCGCCTCCTCGTGGCCACCGATGGCGAGGTCAACTGGATGTCGTCGCCGCTGGAATATCGCGTTCGCCAGCATGATCTACAGGTGATGGTGCCCGCCGCCGCGGACACTGCCTAACGAATGCGCACCGTCGTCCATCTTTCCGATCTCCACTTCGGTCGGACCAACCCGGCCATCCTCGCGCCCCTGCAGGAATTTGTTTGCGGCGTGCGGCCGACGCTGGTCGCGATCTCGGGCGACCTGACGCAACGCGCCCGGACGCGCGAATACAGCGATGCGCGCCATTTCCTCCGCGGTCTCCCATTTCCGCAGATCGTCGTCCCGGGCAATCACGACGTGCCGCTGCGGAATCCGTTGAACCGCTTCGTCAAAGGGCTCGCTGGTTACCGGGAGTTCATCACAGGTGATCTACAGCCATCGTTCATCGACGAAGAAATCGCGGTCGTCGGGGTGAACACGGCGCGCGCGCTCACCTGGAAAAACGGACGGATCAACGGCGCGCAGCTCGAGCGGCTGCGGCGACGGCTGGTGCCACTGGGCGATGAGCACTTCAAGATAGTGGTGACGCATCACCCGTTCGATCTGCCGGCCGGCGCGGAGGGTCGTGTGGTCGGGCGCTCGCGCACGGCGATCAAGACGCTCGCGCTTTGCGGCGTGGACATGCTGCTCGCCGGGCATTTCCACATCGCGGATACGGGCTACACCGCGAAGCGCTATAACGTCCCCGGCTTCTCCGCCCTTATCGTCTCCTCCGGCACCACCACTTCAACACGTGGACGCGGTCAGCCGAACTCTTTCAACGTGATCACGATCGAGCGGCCACAGGTGACGATTCATCGCTACACCTGGCGGCCGGAGAGCACCTCGTTCGATCTTTTCTCGAGCGAGACGTTTCAGAAAACGGAGGCCGGCTGGGTGCGGGAATGAAGCTCTACGTCTTGCGGCATGCGGACGCGACCTGGCCTGGTTGGTCCCAGTCGGATGACGACCGTCCGTTGACCGCGAAAGGCCGAGAGCAAAGCCGCCGGATGGCAAAGTGGCTCGTCCAAATGCGCGTCGCTCCGGCGCTGATCGTGAGCAGCCCATTGCCGCGAGCATTCCAGACCGCGGAGATCGTGGCGGAGCAACTCGGCATTGCACTCCAGGAGGAAGCGGCCTTGGCGGGCGGCTTCGATCTCGCGGCGCTTCGCGCGTTGCTAATCCGGACGCAAGAAGTGGATTTGCTCATCGTCGGTCACGAGCCGGACTTGAGCGGTGTCATCGCGAAGCTGACCGGGGGCCGTGTGAAAATGGCGAAAGCCGCGCTGGCGCGAATCGATCTCGCCTCGCCGAAGAGCGACGGCACGATGGTTTGGCTCTGCTCGCCGAAGATGCTGCGCTGCTAACGATGATCAACTGCTCGCCAGCAGAACGTTGCTGTAGCGCGAAGATCCAGTGACGTCGTCGCCCAGCCAGGCCGGCGGCTGAAAATCATGCGCTGCGGCTTCGCTCTCAAACTCCACCTCCGCGACGACCAGGCCCTCGTGGCGGTCGCGGTAAACATCCACTTCTACGATGAAATTCTCGTGCGGCACATCGTAGCGGGTTTTGCTCAGTCGCTGGCCTTCCGTCCCAGGCCACAGAACGGCAAACTGTTCCGCGGTCAACGTGATCTCGCGCTCGATCCGGCCGCCCGCGGCGTCGCGTTTGTAGGCGAGTGAGCAGGCTCCGTTGGCGCGGCGTAGCCGCACCTGCACGCCGTCGGCCCCGGCGGCGAGATAGCCTTGCTCGATCTCGCGGCGCGGGAAGTTGGCCAGGTCGGGCGGCAGGTGCCGAACGAGAAACTTGCGCTCGATTTCACGATGGGACGGGCTGGCCATGACGAGGCGCGACCGTAGATTTTCCCGGCGCCCGTCGCAATCTTTCAGTCGACTGCAAACGCCGATATTCCCGGCGCCCTAAGACGTGCCGCTTTTCATCAAATCCGCGAACTCCGTCTGCAGCTTCTGCTCACGCTCGTTCAGGTCTTTCAGTCGCAGCTGCCAGCGGTGAAGTTGGATGCTCAGCTGGTTGATGTAGCTGGTGATCTCCGTGCGCTGTGAGCCGTTCTCTTTCAGCTGATGCTGGAGATCGGAGATGCGCAGCGCGTTCCCGGCTGCGGCGGCCAAGTCACCCGCCGGGACGGTGGTCGGCTGCGAGCACTTCTGACATTGCAAAGTCGCGCCGGCGGCCGCTGCGTCCACCACATAGGATGTTCCGCAGTAGCCGCAGGCGAAAACGATATCAGTGCTGCTCATTTCCATGAACGACACGTTGAAAGCAGCTGACATACCCGGATATCGCGGAAATGTGTGACAGGCGAGCGCACTTGGAGGCGCGCCAGCGCGACATGATGGCGCTGATTGCGGCAGAGGAAGCACGCGTTTTAACTCTGTGGCGTTGGCGCCCAGCGACTTATGACCAATTCACGCCAAGGAATATGGTCTGCTAAAGAGGTGTCGCGATCGCGACTCCGCGATCATCGAAAGGATTTTTAATTTATGGCTAAAGTTTTGGGTATCGATCTGGGCACAACCAACTCCTGCATGGCAGTGATGGAGGGCGGCGACCCGGTGGTTTTGGAAAACAGTGAGGGCGCGCGCACTACGCCGTCGGTGGTCGCTTTCTCGAAAAACGGCGAGCGTCTGGTCGGCCAAGCGGCGAAACGGCAAGCGATCACGAATCCGGCGAACACCGTTTTCTCGATCAAGCGTTTCATGGGCCGGAAGTTCGATGAAGTGCGCGAAGAGGAGCACCGCGTGCCTTACAAGATCGTGAAGGCCGCGAATGGCGACGCGCACGTCCAGGTGGAGGTGAACGGCGAGAAGAAGACGTTCAGCCCACAGGAAGTGTCTGCCATGATTCTAGCGAAGCTGAAGGCTGACGCGGAAGCGAAGCTCGGCGAGAAGATCACCCAGGCGGTTATCACTGTGCCAGCCTATTTCAACGACTCCCAGCGCAACGCGACCAAGGACGCGGGCAAGATCGCCGGGCTCGAAGTTCTCCGCATCATCAACGAGCCCACGGCGGCTTCGCTCGCCTACGGCCTCGACAAGAAGAAGGACGAAAAGATCGCGGTCTATGACCTCGGTGGCGGCACCTTCGATATCTCGGTCCTGGAGATCGGGGAAGGCGTCTTCGAAGTGAAGGCGACCAACGGCGACACCCATCTGGGTGGTGATGACTGGGATAACATGATCATGGACTGGATCGTGGACGAATTTAAGAAGGACTCCGGCATCGATCTATCGAAGCAGCCTGATGCCATTCAGCGCATCAAGGAGGAAGCGGAGAAGGCGAAGATCGCCCTTTCTTCCTCCCAGGAATACGAGATCAACCTTCCTTTCATTACCGCGGATGCGAGCGGTCCGAAGCACGTCCAAAAGAAGCTGACGCGCTCCAAGCTCGAGCAGCTGACCGATCCGCTCTTCGAGCGTACGATCAAGCCGGTCAAGGATTGCATTAATGACGCGAAGCTTTCGACGAACGAAATCGATGAGCTAGTGCTCGTCGGTGGCATGACCCGTATGCCGAAGGTGATAGAAACTGCGCGCACCCTGATCGGCAAAGAGCCGCATAAAGGTGTGAACCCGGACGAAGTCGTCGCGATCGGCGCGGCGATCCAAGGCGGCGTCTTGAAGGGCGACGTGAAGGACGTGCTTCTGCTCGACGTAACCCCATTGACTCTCGCGATCGAGACCGCGGGTGGCGTGGCTACTCCGATGATCCCTCGCAACACCACGATCCCGACACGGAAATCCCAGATCTTTTCGACCTATAGCGACAACCAGCCGGGCGTCGAGATCAAGGTTCTGCAAGGCGAGCGTCCGCTCAGCCGGGATAACAAGAACCTCGGCACTTTCCACCTCGATGGCATTCCCCCGGCCCCGCGCGGCACTCCGCAGATCGAAGTCACCTTCGATATCGATGCGAACGGCATCCTGCATGTCTCCGCCAAAGACCTTGGCACCGGCAAGGAGCAAAAGATTTCCATCACCGGCAGCTCAGGCCTCTCGAAGGACGAAGTCGAAAAGATGCAGAAAGAAGCCGAGCTCCACGCCGAGGAAGATAAAAAGGCGAAGGAAGCGATCGAGATCAAGAACAACGCCGACAACCTGGCCTACCAGTGCGAGAAGCAGTTAAAGGATCTAGGCGATAAGGTCTCGGGCGACAAGAAGCAGCAGGTGGAGGAAGCGATCAAAGCGGTCCGTGAAGCGATCGAACGCAATGACGTGGACGCGATGAAGAGCACCTACGAGACCCTGCAGAACAAGTTTCAGGAGATCAGCGCTGATCTTTACCAGCAGGCTTCTGCGCAAGCGGGCGCCGCGGGCAACCCCGCGGGCGATGCCTTCAGCGGAGCGGGCGGACGCCCGCACGCGGAGTCGCAAGAAGGCGGACCCCGCAAAGACCAAGGCGACGTGGTCGACGCGGAGTTTGAGGTTGTCGACGAAGACAAGAAGTAAGCAGAACAAAATTCACTTTGCGGCCGGAGGGCTCCTTCACTCCTTTGAGCTCTCCGCCCGCAACAAACCCAAAACAGAAGGAGAATAGAAACTAATATGGCAGCAGTAAATGTTAGGCCTCTCGGAGATCGGGTGCTCGTTCAGCCGATCGAGGAGAAAGAAGTAAAAAAAGGCGGGATCATCATCCCTGATACCGCCAAGGAAAAGCCGCAGGAAGGCAAAGTGGTCGCCCTCGGCACCGGCAAGATCGACGATAACGGCAAGAAGGTCGATTTCACGGTCAAGCAGGGAGACAAGGTGCTGATCAGCAAGTATGGCGGCACCGAAATCAAAGTGGACGGTGAGTCCTACCTGATCATGCGCGAGGACGACATCCTCGGCATCATTGGTTAACCCGGAACAATCAACTAGGAACTACCAACTAATTCTATGGCAGCTAAACAACTACAATTCGACGAGAATGCGCGGCATGCGCTTCTCCGCGGCGTGGAGAAACTCTCCCGCGCTGTGAAAGCGACCCTCGGACCGAGCGGCCGCAACGTCATCCTCGACAAGAAATTCGGCAGCCCGACGATCACC
>JBKJKL010000132.1:0-2520 GCA_046597485.1 Chthoniobacterales bacterium | reverse complement strand
CGATCACGTTGGCATACAGCTCCAGGATGCGCCGCTTCGGCAGCAGAGCCTCCATCCAGAGCGTGTAATAAGACTCCAGCCCCTTTCGGATCCACGACCGCCCTTGCCAGAGAAAGATCGAGCGCGCGCATTGATTCGTGATCGTGGACGCGCCCCGCACCGGCTTCCCCGTCCGCTCCGCCCGCTTCATCGCCGTGTCCACTTCCTTCCAGTCAAAACCATCGTGCTGGAAGAACCGCTGATCCTCCGAGATCCAGAGATGCTTCAAAAAAATCTCCGTCATTTGCTCCAACCCGATCCACTGGTAACGCAGCGGCACCCCCTGCCCACGCGCGAAGATCCGGCCGCCCTGCTCCAGGAGCATCGGCAGCGTCCGCGGCGGATTCACCCACCGCACCGCCGCCACCTCCAGCGCCGGAAAGAGGAGCAACGCCGCCAGCACTGACAGCGTCCACTTCCAGCCACGCGCCAGTTTCTGCTTCCTCTTCCCTTTAGGTTTCCCGGTGCCTTTCGCCATCGACACTGGTCATAGCAGATGGGCTCGGGAAAAATGGTAATTTCCCGACCCGCTTTCAGTAGCTGCCGTTCGCCACCCTCCGCCGTGGGGATGGGTTTTTCTGCGCAGGCGGCGGAAATAGGCTTGCACCCACCCAGTCGATTTCTACAGTCCGCCCATGATTTACCTCCCCCGTCTCTTCCGTGTCGGCGTCGCGCTGTTTCTCGCGGCGCTGGCCCCTGTCGCCCTCCAGGCGCAGACCACCATCTACGATGCCATTCACGGGAGCACGGCGACGGGAGGATTTACTCCCAGCGGATTGAGCGTCACCGGTGGCAGCACACGCATGATCGCCGACGATATCCAGACGGCGCCAGGCAGCGCAGGCCGGTCGATCAGCCAGTTCAGCCTTTCGCTTGGGGATACCTCCGGATCGCCCGGCAGCTTTAATCTTCAGGTAAACGTCGGCTTCTGGGCCGCGAACGGCACCGGCGGCGGGCCGGGCACGCTCCTCCTGCAGTATTCCTTTAGCGTCTCGCTCACTGGCGGTGGGAGCGGCATCTTTACCCAGACGCTTCCGGCCGGGGCCTTGATCGTACCTGCGAATGGGCTCTTCTGGGTGGGCGCCTCGTTCATGGGCACCCCCGATCAAGCCGGGAACGGGCAAGCAAACGGCGCGACCTTTGGCCTGCATGATCCTCCGACTAGCTCCGGCAGCACGACCCGGACATACTTTGAGACGGCCACCGGCTACTTCCCTTCCACGAGTAATCCCAGCGGCCAGCTCAGCACCGGCCCCAATACGCGGAACTTCGGCTGGCGTTTCCAGGCGGCACCGGTGCCAGAGCCGTCGACCGTCGCCATGTCGCTCGTTGGCGGAGCGATCCTGCTGGGCGCCGCGTGGAAGCGGTCGTCCGTTCGTCGGCGTCTGGCAACGAAGCGGGCGTAACGTTGCAGTGCGCTGGCGGTCTGGCGGCTCTTTCTCGCCTTGATCAGACGCTACCTACGTCCATGCACGGGAGGAGGCGACCGGCCGATCCGCTACACTTGACCCGTGCCGATGTGCGGGTGGCATTGGAGGTGACCTATGCCGCGATCGACTAGATTCCCCTGGGCAATCTACTGGCTGGTGCTGGCCGTCATCGGGCTGCTCGCGCTCGCGCCGCTCCTCTCGGTGCTCGTCGCCTCGTTCGTGGCTAGCGCGGCCGGGTGCCGGCTCGACGAAGGCTCAGTCCACCCCTGCCTCGTTTTGGGAGCAGATCGCGGCGAAGCGCTTTACACCATGTTCGTCCTCGGCTGGCTCATGCTCCTCACCCTCCCCGCCGGAGCCGTGGCCGGCGCAGGCTGGCTGGTCACGCTCCTCGTGCACCGCGTCGTCTGGCGGCGGCGGCGAACCCGGGTTTCAGCGGAGCCGGATCCAGTAGGTTAAATAGCGAAGCGAGTCGCATGGCCGAAGCCTCTGGTAGTAAGGTTAGTTTTTCGCCTGGCGGCGCACCACTCACGCACCCGACCAGAACAATGCTGAGCACAAGAAGCGTCCGCGATAGGCCTAACGACCCCAGGCTCAGCTACTGCGGAGCACGGCGCCGATCGTGAGCGGCGGGTGTAGGACTTTAAGTCACTGGCCACAAATAATTAACGAATCGAGATCCACCGCCCGCCCTGGCATGCATCAACTGGAACAACCGTTCCTCCCATTGAAAAACCGAGCCCGCCAACCGTTTAAGTGCCTTCTCTAATTGGCGAAATGTCTGGGTCAACCGGCGAAGGAACTAAGCCGACCGGCCGCATGGTTGCGCCGACTGGGAGAGACCGGTCCACTGTTAGAAGAGAGACTTCTCTCATTGGGGAACAGATTTCTCCGATTGGAACAGACGCTGTGTCAGTTAAGCCAATGCCATCGCCCATTGTGGAATCCTCCTCCTCGACTGACGGAGTGTTCGTCCCAATGAATCGAGTCCTGACAAGAGGACGGCAAAAGGGAGTCGGTCTCATCATCCCGGCGAGATAGGCTGGATTCGTGC
>JBKJKL010000438.1:0-10599 GCA_046597485.1 Chthoniobacterales bacterium | reverse complement strand
ATAACGGCGGCACGCCACCGGCCAACCGCAAAGCCGCCGAGCTGTTCCTGACGCAGTCGATCCGTCGTATGCGGCAGGCGCTGGCCGGTCTCGCGGACAACGACGATCGGCTCATCCTCGAGACGGCAGACGCTGTCCTAGGCAAGTCGAAGCCGTCGCGCAACGGCAGCTAACCCAGGGAGCCCCTGGCACCTCGGCTGCTTACTCAGCGGCTGGTGAAGTGTCTCCCGCTGCTCCGCTCGCGCGGCTACGTCCTCGGTCTGTCCGCGATCGCCCTGGCGATCGCTGTCGGCTGGTATCTGCTCGACGGCACCGTAGGCTACAACCTCGCGGACGAAGGCTTCCTCTGGTACGGCAGCGAAGCGCTCCTCCGCGGAGAGGTGCCGATGCGCGACTTCGAGTCGTACGATCCGGGCCGCTACGTCTGGACGGCGGCCTGGTCCCTACTGCTCGGTCACGACATCATGGCGCTGCGACTCGCTTGCGTTT
This sequence comes from Chthoniobacterales bacterium, assembly GCA_046597485.1. Taxonomy (GTDB): domain Bacteria; phylum Verrucomicrobiota; class Verrucomicrobiia; order Chthoniobacterales; family UBA10450; genus JACCTI01. The sequence goes on along the minus strand of JBKJKL010000438.1, from coordinate 10,110 downwards.
TTTTTCAGTGCCTCGGCGTGCTCGCCGGGCTGCTCACTCTCCGGCGCGCTTCACGCCACTGGCTTTTCCTCGGCGGCGCGGCGCTCCTCCTTTCGATCTGGATGCACCCGCGCTACAAGCTCTTCGAGCAAAGCATCGCACTCATGGCGGTCTACGCGGCCGTCCTCCTCCTCGAGCGTCCGACGCTCCGCCGGCATTTCGCGGTCGGAGTTTTTGGAGGAATCTGCGCCATCTTCGGCCGGAACCACGGCGCCTATCACCTCGCCGCCTTTGGCCTGCTTATCACCTTCGCCGGATTTTCTGCTGGCGGGCGGGAATGGTTCCGTCGTTCGACGTCGTGGGGCGCGGGGTTTTTCCTCGGCTACCTGCCGCAGCTCCTCATGTTCGCCTTCGTCCCGGGCTTTTGGCGCGCTTACATGCCCTACCTCTACGCTGTCGCGGACAAAGGCGTGACCAATCTCGCGCGGCCCGTCCATTGGCCGTGGCTTGTCGGATCGGACCTCCCGCTCCTCCCCCGGCTCTCGATGCTCGCGGAAGGCTGCGGCTATGCGGCGGTGCTCGCATTCCTCGTCGTGGCCGCGTTTCGCGCCTGGCAATTGCGGAAGGAGGATCACTCCGCGCGCTGGCTCGTCGTCGCGGCTGGCTGCGTCGCGCTGCCCTACGCGCACTTCGTTTTCTCGCGGCCAGACATTGTCCACCTCGCCCACGCCGCCCCGGTTGTCGCCGTCGGCCTGCTCGCGCTCGCCTTCAGTCTCGCCGGTCGCGGGCGCCGCGCCGGCTACGCGCTCCTGCCGGTTCTTGTCGTCTGGAGTCTGCTCGCGCAACTGAGCCAGATCGGGCTCGCCTTTGAGTATCTCGCGCCGGAAAAATCGCTCTTCGCGGTGAACGTCAACGGCTACCGCATGGTGATGGGCACAGCTCACGCACGCGCCCTCGCCAGCGCGCATCATCTCGCGCGCGACCTCGCGAAGCCGGACGAAGCCATCTTCTTCGCCCCGCACGCGCCCGGGCTGTATCCGTTCACCGGCCGACCCTCGCCCACCAACCAGATCTACTTCGTTTTCCCGGCGACCCCGGAGACCGATCAGCGCCTGGTCGACGACCTCGAGCGCGCCAATCTCCAGTGGGCCATGATCGAGGACATCGCGCTCGATGACCGCGAGGATCTGCGTTTCGTGAAAACGAACCCGCTCGTCTGCGATTACCTCCGGCGGAATTTCCGACCCGTCCCGCTCGCTACCCTGCCGCTCGGCACGCTTCTGCTGCATCGCAGCGCAGGGGCTACGGCCGCGCTTCCGGCTGGCGCGAACCTCGCTTTTTCCAAGATGAATGCGCCCCTTTGAACTGGAACTCGCGGCGCATGAGCCGATCGACCTGAACGGCAAACGCGTCCTGATTTTCATCGCCGCCTACAACGCGGAAACGACGATCGAGAAAGTATTGGCGCGCATCCCGGCCAGCCTGCACACGCCTGCGGTCGAGGTGCTGATCATCGACGACTCGTCGAAGGACCAGACCTTCGCTTGCCCTTCAGGCCTGCGAAACCGGCAGCTCTGTCCTCCACATCGGCGCCGATGAACGGCTGCCGGCTGGCATTGCGCGCCACGATCGGGTCTTGCTCATGGATCTAATCGAGGAACTGCACGAGCCCGAGAAATTCATGGACGAGTTGCGCCGCGAAATCGGCGGACGCCAGCCGGAGGTCATCATCACCGCCGCAAACGTCGCCTTCTTCATCACCCGCGCGATGCTCGCGCTCGGCTCCTTCAATTACAGCAAGAAGGGCATCCTCGGCCTTGGCCATCGGCGGCTCTTCACTTTCCGCTCGCTCCGCGCCCTGCTCGAACAGGCCGGCTACGAAGTGATCGAGGAAAGCGGCGCGCCCGCGCCCTTCCCGCTCGCGCTCGGCGGGATGAATCGCGCCAGCCGCGCGCTCCTTTCGCTCAATCAGATCCTCATCCAGCTCTCGCGGACGCTCTTTTCCTACCAGATCTGCCTGCGCGCACGGCCCCGTCCGGACGCGGGCCATCCGCTCCGCGAAACGATCGCGGGCAGCGCGCGACTGCGCGACGAAGTGCTACGGCAGGTCGCTTAATCCGCAGCGTCACGGCGTCGGCACGGGCGCGTTCTTCAGGATCTTCAGCGCGCGCAGCAGACCTTCGCTCACCAGCTCATAAAGCGGGAAGTCGACGAAGAGGATGAGGTATTGCCGGAACTCGTAGGCCGAGAGAAGCGCCACCGCCGCGACCATGCACCAGAGCCGCATGCGCGAGAGCGCCGGCTGGATCAGCGCCGCCAACTGGCTGTAGGCGAGGAGCCGCAGCGGCATCTCCCACATGTTCGCGTAGCGCAGGTTCATCCCGTACTTCAGATTGCACATCACGAGGTAACTGGCGCCGATGAAGATCGCGAGAAACGCCTCCGGTTTCTGCGCGCGCGTTAGCCGGAACATCCCGCCGATCGCGAGCAACAAGACGATCGGACTAACGAGCATCAGATCGACGATGTAGCGATGCCACGGGCCGTCTCCGGTCACGATTGCGTAGACGAGTTGGTAGTTGTGACTGACCGAGAGCCGGTAGGTCATGATCATCGTCCCGACGCCGCCGGCGATCGCGACCAGGATGACCACGCCGAGCAGTGGTCCAATGACCATAGCGGCAAGCAACTCGCGCCGCACCTCGCCCCACTTCAGCCAATAATTCGCACCCACGAGGACGGCGAGCGCGAAATAAACGAAGGCGGCGTTCTCTTTCGTCGTCACCATGATGGCAAGGGCGAAGATGAACGGCGTAAGCCAACGCCAATTCCCCGGCGACCGCAGGTTTTCCCAGAGCAGCCAGAGGTTCAGGACCGCCCAAAAAGCGAAGACACCATCGACCAGCGCATGCTGCGACATGTGAATCTGCGTCGGCGCGACCGCGAGGAGCGCGGCCACCGCGAGAGCCGCGGGCAGCCCTTTCAACCGCCAGGCGAAAGTGACGCAAAGCAGGAAGCTGAGAATCCCGAAGAAAGAAGCGACGTGATGAAGCGCGAGCAGAGCCTCCGTCCCAAACACCTCGTGCCAGAGGTAAGCCGCAAAGATGTAGAGGAACCGCATCGGCGGCAGGATGGAACCGGTCAGCGTTTTCTGGACCTCGATGTAATGCTCGACAATGTCCGGATACGAAGTCAGCCCGCCGCGGATGACGCTGTTCACGTAGCCGCGGTAAAGGCTTTCATCGAAGCCGACACCGTCGAAGGCCGGCTGCGGATGGAGCGCGCCTAACGAGTGCAGCGGTCCTTCTTTTTCGAAGAGGTCCACCGGCAGCCGAAGGAAAATGCCGAGCGCGAGGACAAGCAGGATCCCCCACTGCAAAAGCTTCCGGTCGGAGGCTGAGATGGTTGGGCGAGTAGGTTCGGAAAGCGTGTCCATGAAGTTAGACAGCAACAGCTTCCACCGCGGTGGAGGCAAAAGTTTCGTGGGCGGGCTGGCGCCGGCGACGACGCGCCAACTGCCACGCGCTCGCGCCGCCAATCGCGGCTAACGCGCCCCAACTCACGACGATCAGCGCGGGCACGGCGAGCGGTTCGTAGTGGAATTCGATCCGGTTCTCGCCCGGCGCGACGCGAAGGGCGCGGAAGATAAAATTCCCGCCGGCCACCGGCTGCTCCACGCCGTTCACCGTCGCCTTCCAGCTGCGCGCCCATCGATCGGAAATCATGACCCAGCCATCAGACGGAGTTGTCACTGTCAGGACGAGCTTTTCCGGTTCGTAGGCGATGATCGTGCTTGGCACGCGCACCGCGGCGGGCAGGGATTTGATCTGCGCGACGCTTTCGCCGGGCAGCTTGTCGTCGAGCATCATCGCGCGCGAGTGGCGCACCAGCACCGGTGCATTCAACTCCCACATTCGGTCGGCGCAGCGGGCAAAAGCTTCGCCCGTGGGCGCGACCTCCGGAGCCTCCGCGGCGAACCAGATACGATGTCTGCCCAGCGCCATCTCCGCGAAGGTCGGCACCGCCGCGATGATCTCTTGGAACTCGTTTTTGAAGGGCGCGTAGTTGCGCAGCGTCGGCACCTTCATCTGCAGGTTACTGTTTTCGTGCCAGGCGCCCAGTGCGCGCGGGAAGCTCTCCGGGCCGAGCGCGATGGAAGGCTTCGCCGGTGCCGGCAGCGTCCGTTGAGGATTGCGGTCCAGGACCGTCCCTTCGCCGAGCGATGCCGTGAAGAGCGCGTCCGTGAGGGCAATCGCGACCACCCACCCTGAAGGGAATGCGCCGCGGTTTAGCGTCACGAGCAAGAGTCCGCCCCAAACAACGATCAACTGCGTGACCGCCAGCGGCCAGTTGGTCTGGTCAACATTCCCTACCGCCGCGTAGTAGGTATAACTTCCCAGCGCCGCCCCAGTGGAAACTAGGCAGGCGATCAGATATTTGCGCCGGCGCCTGACCTTGGCCACCGTGAGATCTTTCCAGCCATAGAGCGCGAGGATGCTTAATCCGAACAGGAAGTAACCCCGCAGCATTCCGGAATGACGGAAGTAGCGCGTCGGCGGAAGTAAGTCATACATCCAACCGCGAAAGGGAAAGGTCCGCGACATGGCGCAGGCCAGGGCAAACAAAGCCAGTCCTGCCAGCCACCAACGCCAGCGGCGTTCGCGGCGATTCGTCAATGCGACCAGGGCCAGCACCACCGTGGCCGCGCCAGTGTAAAAGCTCAGGCAGGAGACATCGGTGTAAGACCAGAGCTCGCGGCTCGCGACCTTTAACTCGGGGTGGGCCGGGCTGCCGAGCGTGGCCAGGGCCGCCGGATGCAAAGCATTCGTCTTCAAGAGAGCTTCGCGGCCGAGCGGGCCGCTCCGATCGCTATAGCCGTTTCCTTCATAGGCCGCGCTCACATAACTCGGCGACAAGACGGTGAGTCCTACGCCTCCGATCACAGCCAGGACCAAGAACGAGCGCAGCCAAGACGACCGTTCCCCGCTTGTCGAAAAGAAGCTTCGTCCCAAGGCCCAGAAGACGATAACGCCCACGCTATAGATGGTGAAGGCCGGATAGCCTGCCAGCCCTGAGAGGCCCCACAGCGCTCCCGCTTGAGCCGCGACGAGCAGGCTTTCCCGCCTCAGCGCGACGTCTAGGCGCCAGACGATCCAAGGCAGCAACGAGTAGGCGTACAGCAGGCCTGGGTGTTCGGCGTGTCCAGTGTAGAACCCAGAGAAGGTGAAGCCCAAGGCGATAACGAGTCCGCCACTCGGCGGAATCCTAAGATGGCGGGCGAGCAGGAGCATTCCCAGCCCACCCGCGAGCCAGGCGACGAGCCAGTAGGCAATGAAGCCAGTGCGTCCAGGGCCCGTGAGCGCAGCAAAGAGCAGCAGGTCCGGCGAGAAGGTGCCGGAGCCAGCGATCGCGAAGTCGGGCGAGCCGGCAGCCATCCATGGATTCCAGTAGAGGAACCGGCCGGAGCGGGCGAAGTCGGCCAGAAGCGAGTAGTAAGGCGTTCCTAGGTCAGCCGCGTCCCACTTCTCAATCCCGCGACCGACGAGTAACTGCCAGTTGCCGAGGGCAAACGTGGCGATGAGCAGAAAGGCAGCGTGGGGCCAGCGCATCGTCCCGAGCTTATCGAGCGCGCTGCGGGAATTTCGGATTACTAACCAGCTCACGGGGCGGCGGCGGAATGAGACCGCTTAGAGCTGGTGCGCTTCCACTTTGCGCTGGAGCTCGACGAACTCCGGTTGGTCCGGCTTCGCGCGCAAGGCGGTCGCTACTTCCGTCTGCGCAGCCTCGTAGTTGCCGAGCTCGAAGTTCGCTTGAGCGAGGAGATAGTGCGTCTTCGGGTCATCCGGCGAAGTCTTCAAAGCGCCAACGAAAAACTTGGCCGCAAGTTCCCAGCGCTCTTCGCCGAGCGCGAGCAGGCCCAGGTTGTTCCAGGCGCCTTCGTGTTCCGGGTCGAGCTGCAGGGTTGCCGCATAATACGGCTTGGCTGCGTTCGGGTTACCTTGTTCCAACTGCAGGTTACCGAGGGCAAAGTTGATCTCGGCATTAGTCGGGACGTAGGCGTAGGCGAGCTCCAGCTTCTCCTTTGCCAAGGGAAAGTTGCGCGACTCGAGCGCCTGCCAGCCGGAGTTATACGGATCGAGGGCCCAAAGCGACGGGTCGTTCCGCGGGATGGAAACGATCACGCTTGCCACTGCCAGGGCGCCAACCTGCGCGATGACGCGCGGCCAGGCGCCACGGTGCGCATTTTCCCACAGGAGCCAGGCCCCGCAGGCGGCGAAGAGGAGCAGGCCGGGCACAACTGCCATCCGGTAGCGCTCCGTGACAAAGACGGTCAGAAGCGAGGCGAGATGCAGGCCAATCGCCGCCAACACCCAGCGCGAAGTCGGCAGTCGCCGCACAACAAATGGAATCGCCGCCAGCGAGAGGGCCGCGATCAATCCGAAGCGAAGCCCGGGCAGGAGCACGCCTTGCAGACGGAGGTTCGTGATCATGCTCAGGTCGTCGTATTGGAAGCTGTTCCAGAAGTTCGCGATCTTCGACGCGAGGACGCGCAAGGCCGCCGCGGGATGAGCGCGGATGTAAGCCTTCGCCTTGTCCGACCAGTAGCGTGAGACTTCGCCCCGCTTCAGCGGATGGCCCGCCGCGCGCTCGGCGACGCGAATTGAATCCTGCAACATGGCCTCCTGGCCGGGATGCAGGCCGGGGGGCATCTTCGGGTAGCCGTTTGCGACCGGGTTGTTTCCGATCCAGAAATTGACTCCGCTATGAGCGGAGAGCAGCACCGGATCCTTCGCGACGAAGTAATTGTGAGCCCAGCACGGCATGGTGCCGAGACCCGCGCCGACCAGGAGCAGCGCCGTGGACAAGGCCGCTCGCGCAAGCTGGGCGCGTGACCAGTCGTTCCACTTCAAGAATAGCGCCCCGATAAAAAGCGGGAGGAGAAAAAGGGTGGTCGCAATGCCCATCGCGGTAAAGCCGATGAAAACACCGAGAAGGAGCACCATCGCCAGCCGAGGCGCGCTGCTGCGCTTCACCACCTGCGCGACGACCGCCCAGAAGGCGAAAATCGCGAGCGAAGTAGGCATGAGGATGGCCGAATAGGCCTGCGCTGGAGTGTAAAAACACCAGCCCGCCGCCGCGAGAAAGCCGACGTATTCGCCGCGGCCGAGACGGCCTGCGGGGGCCACGTCTTCTCGGAGAAGATGACGAGCGAGCCCGAAAAGGATGACTGCCGTGCCGCTATCCGCGCAGGCCTGGAGGAAACCTGGCACAAACGGCGTGTAGCCAAAGACAGCGTAGAGCGAGGCGAGAAGGAAGGGATAAAGCGGCAGCCCGTAGAAGGCGTGATGATCTGTCCACTGGCCGTGCAGGATGCGCAGCGCCCAGTCATTATAGAAGTGCATGTCGCCCTGATTCGGCAGGAGGAAGGCCGACGCACTGAAGCGCAGCAGGACATAGAGCCGCACCGCCAACACCGCCGCGAAGACGAGGAAAGCGAGCGGAACTGAGAAATGGCGTTGGGGCCGGAGCACTCCCATGTCCCTGCATTGAGCAGGCCTTGCGCCGCCCGGCCTCTCTTTTGCTTCTAGAGTGCGGCAGCGACCACGCGATTCCAATAATTCTAAGATCCGCGCAGGGGTTGGCATCACGGCTGCTTTAACTATGACCACAGTTCGCGGTTCTGCCGCGGGCCGCAATCAAACCAAACCAACTACTACAGAAAGACAGACTGCAATGTTAAACAAACTGAACAAAAAGCGCGGGGGCTTCACCCTCGTAGAAATCATGATCGTGGTCGCGATCATCGCCCTCTTGGCGGCCATCGCCGTGCCCGGTTTCCTCCGTGCCCGTAAACGTTCCCAGGCTAGCCGGATCATTAACGATCTTCGCCTGATCGACTCCGCCGTTGACCAATACGCGATCGAGACGAATAAGACCTCGAACTCGACCGTCGGCACCGCCGATTGGACTGCCTACCTGAAGAAGGGCACGAACCTGTATCTCACCGGCAAGGACCTCTTCGGCAACGACTACGGCGCGCAGCAGGTCGACAAGCTCCCGAGCGTGCCTGCGACGACTCGCGCCTCGCTCTCCGACGTGGCCGACAGCGCCTTCTGGTCGCCTTACAACTAAGCTGACGATTCATCTACCTTCCATCCCCGCCGCGTGCGGGGGTGGCAGGGAATGAGTTGTGAGTCCAGCCGACAACTACCAAGCGGCAACGGAACATACCTCTCCTGCAAGCAAATATATAACGCTAGAAAGACTCCTTAGATGTTAACCAAACTCTCCAGCAAAAAGCACCGCGGCGGTTTTACGCTCGTGGAAATCATGATCGTGGTCGCGATCATCGCGCTCCTCGCCGCGATCGCCGTCCCCGGATTCCTCCGTTCCCGCAAGCGCTCGCAAGCGAGCAAGATCCTGAACGATCTCCGTATGATCGACGCCGCCGTCGACCAATACGCGATCGAAACAAGCAAGAAGACGGGGGACGCCGTCGGCAAGGACGACTGGATCAAATACGTCAAGAAAGACTCTAACCTTTACCTGACCGGCGCGGACCTTTTCGGACACGACTACGGTGCCCAATCCGTTGATACCCTGCCCAAAGTGCCGGCGACTACCTTCGACGCTCTCTCGGATGTGGCGGATAGCGGCTTCTGGTCGCCCTACGCTCCGTAAACTGTCAGTAAGTAGGAACAACAAGGCGTCCTTTCGATTTCGGAAGGACGCTTTGTGTGTTTCAGGAGAGACCGAGAGATGCCCGCTCAGCTTGCTCCAGAAACGGCGCCGTCTTCCATGGTCGCCGCGCTGCGGGCTGTCTTCCGTAACCATGGAGTGCGCTGCCTGCTCCTCCTTGTCATTGGCTTCGTCGTCCGAACGCCAGCTTTGCAAGGTGTTCCGATCTGGGACGACGACTACCTGCTGGGCGAGAATCCTTTTGCAAAAAGTCCCCTGCTTGCGGCCGAGGCCTTCCGGCATCACCTCTTCCTGGATTCGCTCTCCGCGCATTACCGGCCGGTGCAGAATATCTCCTTTGCCTTCGATTACCTTTTCTGGAACACGACCTGGTATGGCTACCATCTGACTAATGTCCTGCTGCACATCGGCAGCGGCTTGTTTCTTTACCTCCTCCTTCGTCAGCTCCTCCCTGGCCTGCTAAAGGCGACCGCTGCGCGGTCTGCAGTCGCGCCGGAGATCGGTGCTTACACGGTTGCGTTACTCTGGGTGGTTCACCCCGTGCATAGCGCGGCCGTCGATTATATGTCGGGCCGCGCGGATAGCCTGGCTTTCTTTTTTGCCGCAGGCGCGTGGTTACTTTACCTGCAAGGTGCCCAGGCGATTAATAGGCTCGCGCGCTTTGCTCTTTACGGCTCGGCCATCCTTTCCGGGATGCTTGCGCTCGGCTCGCGGGAGATTGCCTGCGTCTGGCTCGCGCTCTTCCTCCTTCACAGTTTCATCTTTCAGGAGAACCGATCGTTCAGGGTAAGCTTGTCTGCCCTTGCCTGTTGCCTGCTTATGCTCGTGGCCTACGGCGCGCTTCGGCAGTTGCCAATCCATCGCTCCCGTCCGCCGCAAAGTTCATGGAGCGCTCCGATGCGGGGCGTGCTCATGCTCCGCGCGCTCGGTGATTACGGGCGGCTAACGGTTTGGCCGAGCCGTCTCGGGATGGAGCGCAATGTCATCGAGCCGAAAAACTACGGCGACACCGAGAGCTGGCGTAAATCCGCCACCGCGGAGTACCTCTCCATCCTCGGACTTGGCGTGCTCGGCGCGCTGGTTTGCGGCGTGAGCCGCCCCGGTCCTGGCCGCCGTCTCCGGGTCTTCGGCGTTCTCTGGTTCACGGCGGGTTTCCTCCCGATTTCAAACCTGGTCGAGCTCAACGCCACCGTGGCTGAGCATTGGCTCTACCTGCCGCTCGTCGGCCTTCTCCTTTTCCTGGTTGGCTGCGTGGTCGATCTCCCCCGTCGCTACCACGCCCTCGCCGGCGCGCTCGCGGTCGTGGCACTCGGCGGCTTCGGCGCGCGTGCCTGGGTTCGGAGCAGTGACTGGCTCTCGCCGCGCACCTTCTACGAACGCACGGTCGCTTCCGGCGGATCGAGCATGCGCGTGACGGTCAACCTCGCCGTC
>JBKJKL010000408.1:0-2521 GCA_046597485.1 Chthoniobacterales bacterium | reverse complement strand
CCGGATTTGCCGCTCGAGATCGAGATGTCGCCGCCGCGTCCGCTGCTGCGGCGCGGCGCAGGGGTCGCGGCTGCATTCGAAGAAACTTCGATCCGGCGAGCGACGGTCACCGTCCCGGCGCTGGAAGTGAGACTAACCGTGCCACCGCGACCGGCGGGCGCGCCGTCCGTCGGCACGCGGCCGCTCGTCGCTTCGATCGCGGTGAAAACGCTGATGTCTCCGCCGCTGCTTACAGAAAGCATACCGCCATCGCCCGGGCCGAAGGTGGTGGAGGCGTCGCCGCCATTCAGCATGACCGGTCCGCTGATGTCGCCTTCCGAGTTGAAGCTGATCTGCTCGAACGGATTCAAGCTGAGGCTGCCGCCGTTCTTGGCGGGCGTCAGAGAGCCATTGGCCGGCAGGCCGTTGAAGTCGATCCCACCGGTCGACCGGATCCGATTGCCTGAAATGACGTGCGAGATCGCCACTGGTCCGAAAGTCGGGATGGCAAACTGACGAATCCCGCCGGTCCCGGCACGCACCTCGCCCTGGGTGAACACATTCGTGCTCGAAAGGGTCGCCGCCGTGATGTCGCCATTCGCCCGCACGTCACCAAGAATATTGAGCGCATCCCCTGCCGCTATCGTAGTTGTCGAATGAATCGCGACCACGCCGCTCAAGCCGCTCGGCACTCCCGTTCCGCTGGAGTCGTCGATGTAAGCATCTAGCCGGCCGCCGATGCTGATCTGGTTGGCGAAGATTTCGACGCGGAGGGTCTGCTGGTTTCCTTCACTCACGGGGGGGCGCGGCTGGGTGATGGTCAACTTTGCGTTTGTCACCGTGCTGAGCGTGCCGCCGATGGCGAAGTAGATGGTGTTGCCGAAGTCGATCGTGCCGCCAGCGCTGTTCGCGATCGAAGCGCTGAATGCGCCCGTACTCAAGTTGCCGCCGATCTGGCCGCGAATATTGCCCCCCGTTCCGATGTGGCCGCCGTTGTTCTCGATCACGAAGTTTGCGCTCTCGGTCGTCGTGAGGTTCAGCCCCACGTTGAGGTTGATGTTGCCACCGTTCTCAATCGCTCCGCCGACGCGATTATCGATGGAGGCGAGGAGGCTGGAGGTGTCTAGCGAACCACGGGCCGTGAGGGTGAGATTGCCTCCGGTGCCGGTACGTCCTGCTCCACTGTTATCGAGGCGGAGCGAGATCGGCCCCCCCATGATATTCCCGCCGACCGACGTCAGAATGTTTGCTCCCGTCAGCACCGTGCTGCCGCCGGTGTTGATCAGCTGGATGTCGAGGCCGCTGAGCGCACCGGTGGTGAGGTTGCCACCCACCAGCACGCTCATATTGCCGCCGTTGACGAGAGTCGCAGTGGAGGTAGCGACTGGCGTAAAAAGGGTCAGTTCGATGCCGCCGGAGGTGGTCGTCAGATTGGTGGCTGCGTCGAGCGTGACGTTGGCGCCGGTATTGAGAAATTGAGCTTCGTTAAAATCCGATATGAGACTGATGCTCGCCGCGGTAAGACCGGCGTCGCTGCGAAGAGCGATGTTGCCGCCGGTGCCGCCGCTACTGCCAGACGCTGCGAAAACCTCCGCCCGTAAGGTCTGGCCGATGGTCAAGTTGCCGACGCTGTTTACGAAGATGTTGCCCCCTTCGGCGATGTTGGTCGCTTCGGTCCTGAGATCGAGCATGCCGCCCACGTTGAGCAGACCGCCGGCGCGCAGGATGATGTTCAGTCCGCGCGTTTGCCCGGTCGAGATTTGATTGATGGTCACGGCATTCGTCCCACGAATGTCACCCTCCGAGACAAGAAAAACGCCTCTCGTCCCCATGAATCCCGAGTCGATCGTCAGCGTCGACGTAGCCCCGCGCGCGTATACGGAGAGCGTGGGGATGTTCTGGAATGTCAACGCAGCCCCGAGCGTGATCGAGCCATTCTGGGTCGCCAGGAGGAGGTGCTGGAGGCCGGCGAAGGTCAGCGTGCTAATTGAAGTACCGGAGGTGATCGCGCCCACCGAGATCAAGGCGAGGCCAGTCGGGCCGTTCTGGCCGGTAGAGATCACCGGATTGCCGGCGAGCAGCAGCGTCTGGAACTTGAACGCAGCGAGCGGCAGGTCCCTTGCATCGCTGATTCGCGCTTCGAATCCGGACGAAGTGTCGAAGGCCGAAGTAGAGCCGAAGAAGTAAGCCGAGGGGCTCCCATCATCGGTCGGGCCGCGGTAGATGCGGCCAAAGCCGGTTTCGCCGTTGCGCGTAATGGACGGGTCAGTCTGGATCGTCGTCCGGCCGTCGATCGTGCCGAGGTTCGCACCGGTCAGCAAAGGAAGCGGGCCATACTTGGCTGGAGTCGGGGATGGCGTCGGCGTCGGAGTCGGAGTCGCGGTCGGCGTTGGCGTTGGCGTGGCGGTGGGCGATGGCGTCGGCGTTGGAGTCGCGGTCGGCGATGGCGTGGGCGTGGGCGTCGCTGTCGGCGATGGCGTGGGAGTCGGCGTCGGAGTCGGGGTGGGCGGGGGCGTCGGCGAAGGCGTTGGCGTCGGCGTTG
>JBKJKL010000313.1:0-2504 GCA_046597485.1 Chthoniobacterales bacterium | reverse complement strand
GAGAACTCGCATATCTTCCGCACCCTCGGCCTCGGCTTCGCCAATCTCGGCTCGCTGATTATGAGCTACGGCTACGGCTACGACAGCACCGAGGGCCGGGCGCTCGGCGGCGCAATCACCTCCATCATGACCGGCGAAGCCTACGAGCAGAGCGCGCGGATGGCGAAAGCGATGGGACCATTCGCCGGCTACCGCGATGCGCGCTGCAGCGGCATCTCGAAACCAGTGGCGAAGGACAACGTGGCTGCGATGCAGGAAGTGATCGAGCAACACCGCGCCGCGGTGAGCGAGATCCAGCCGAACGAAGAATTCGCCTACTTGAAGGACGAAGCGGCTACCGTCTGGGATAGCGCCGCGAAGCTCGGCAAGCGCCATGGCTACCGCAACGCGCAGGTCACCGTCCTAGCGCCGACCGGCACGATTAGCTTCCTGATGGATTGCGACACGACCGGGATCGAGCCCGACATCGCGCTCGTGAAATACAAACTGCTCGCGGGCGGCGGGATGTTAAAAATCGTCAACCAAACGGTGAAGCCGGCGCTGGAGAAGCTCGGTTACAACCCTGAGGAAATTGAGCGCATCATCGCCCACATCGACGCCTTCGACACGATCGAGGACGTGGCCGACACCGACGGCTCGGCTATCACTTCCGGCCTGAAGCCGGAGCACATCGCGATCTTCGATTGCGCCTTCAAGCCCCACCGCGGCGAGCGTTCGCTCGGCTACATGGCGCACCTCCGCATGATGGCCGCCGCGCAGCCGTTCCTGAGTGGCGCGATTTCGAAGACGGTCAACATGCCGGCGACGGCGACCGTGGACGAGATCATGCATACCTACGTCGAGGGCTGGCGCCTCGGCCTGAAGGCGATTGCGATTTATCGCGACGGCTCAAAGCGCTCCGCGCCGCTCAACACGAAAAAGACCAAGGACATGGGTTCCGCCGAGACGGGTCGCATCCTGATCGACCGTTCGGAACTCGAGAGGCGCATCGTGGAGCTCGAGAGCGAGCTCGCCCAGCTGCGCGGCAAGCCGATCCGTCATCGCATGCCCGACACGCGCATGTCGCTCACCCACAAGTTCGAGATCGCCGGGCACGAAGGCTACATCACGGTCGGCCTCTACGAGGACCAAATGCCGGGCGAACTCTTCATCCAGATGGCGAAAGAAGGGAGCACCATCGGCGGGCTGATGGATACCGTCGCGACGCTCACCTCCCTCTCGCTCCAATACGGGGTCCCACTGGAATCGATGGTGAAGAAATTTGCCTACCAGCGCTTCGAACCGAGCGGCTTCACGAAGAATCCCGACATCCGGAGCGCGACGAGCATCACCGATTACGTCTTCCGCTGGCTCGGCTGCCAGTTCATCCCCGGCTACAAGGAAGCGACCGCGCCGCATCGCGCCCAGACCGAGTTGCCGATGAAAGAACTGCCCGAGATGGAGAAAAAGGCGGTCAACCGCCCGGTTTCCGATCTGCCACGCACCGGCGAAAAAGAAGTGCTCGACGTGATCACGAACCACATCTCGAACGACGGCTCACCGAGCCACTCGAGTAACGGCCACACCCACGCCGACCGGGTTAAAGAAGCGCTCGGGACCATGTTCATGGACATCATCTGCTCCCATTGCGGGAGCGAAAAAGTGGTCCGCGCCGGCGCCTGCGGCTGCTGCACCGAGTGCGGCACCAGCCAGGGGTGCAGCTAGCTTCGCCTTAACCTTGCGCGCGGCGCTGGTTCGACTCCTCGCTGCGATGGCGTAGGCTCGCGCAGATGAAGGTGGAAATTTTTACTCTGTGCGATGCTGCAACGACGGATGCGGGCGGCAAACTAAACGTTCTTGGCTCCTTTGACCGCATCCACGCCAATGGCATGCCGGTGACCCATCCGCTCTGCGCGCTCGCGATCAAGATGCGTTACGAGCGGCTCGAGGAAGGGCAGAAGCGCGTGCGCATTTCCTTCATGGATACCGACGGGAAACCGGTCATGCCCACGCTGGAGGCGAACACGCAAGTGATGTTCCCGCCCGACGAGCACAGCGTGACCGCCTGCCTCGTTCTCCAGATTCAGCAGATGAAGCTGCCGAACTACGGCGAGTACTCGATCGATCTCGCGATTGACGGCCGGCACGAGGCTTCCATCCCGCTTTTCGTCCGGCAGATCCCCGGCCAGCCGCCGCAGGCTTCCTAGCTTTTCGGGGCGTTCTTTTTCGCGGCGATCCAGGCATCGACGTTCCGCTCCAGGATATCGAGCGGGACCGCACCCGAGAGGAGGACGATGTCGTGGAAGTCGCGCAGCTCGAAGCCGTCGCCAAGCGCCGTTTTTGCCCGCGCGCGCAGTTCCTTGATCTTCAGCTCACCGATTTTGTAGGCGAGCGCCTGCCCCCCCATGGTGATGTAACGATCGATCTCGTTCACGATGTCCTGCTCGGTCTTGGGCGCGTTTTCCTTGAAAAAATCGATCGCGCGCTGGCGGTCCCACTTCATGAAATGCATCCCTGTATCGACG
>JBKJKL010000128.1:0-3585 GCA_046597485.1 Chthoniobacterales bacterium | reverse complement strand
TTCCACGGCGCAGGCGAACTCATCGCGCCAGCGGAACTGGATCGCACGATCGACCACGCGCGCGACATCGAGCCGCTCGTTCGCGCGATGGAAGACTGGATGCCGGGCGCGGCGGATGAACTGCGAAGCGCGAAGCCGTGCATGTATTCGCTGACCGCGGATGAGCATTTCGTGGTCGATCGCCACCCGGAACACGCGCGTCTCATTTTGTGCGGCGGCTTTTCCGGCCACGGCTTCAAGTTTGCCCCGGTCATCGGCGAGATCGCAGCCGACCTCGCGCTCGCCGGCGGGACGAAACACGAAATCGATTTCCTCTCGCTTCGCCGCTTCCGTCCGGCGGAGAATATTGCGTCATCATGAATGAGACAATGCGCGTTCTACTTCTGAGCACTTCCACGCTCCATGGCGGCGGCTACATGGATTACGCGGAGGGCGAGATTCGCGATTTTCTCGGTCCGGTGAAACGAGTCGTCTTCGTGCCCTTCGCACTGCACAATTGCAGCGCCTACGCCGGCCGGGTAAGGAGCCGTTTCGTGCAATGGGGCTACGCGTGCGACTCGCTGCACGAAGCAAGCGATCCGCGCGCCGCGATCTCGGCCGCGGAAGCGATCTTCATCGGCGGCGGCAACACCTTCCGCCTCCTCAAAACGCTGCAGGATTTGGACTTGTTAGGCGTGATCCGGGAACGCGTCTTCTCCGGCATGCCTTACATGGGCTCGAGCGCGGGTTCGAACGTCGCCGGGCCCACGATCAAGACGACAAACGACATGCCGATCGTGGAGCCTTCGTCGTTTGAAGCGCTGGGCCTCGTCCCGTTCCAAATCAATCCGCACTACCTCGATCCCGACCCGGGCTCCACTCACATGGGCGAGACGCGCGAGGAACGCATCCTCCAATTCCTCGAGGAAAACGACACGCCGGTGATTGGTTTGCGCGAAGGCGCGCTCCTCCGCTGCGAGACCGGCTCTTGCGTGCTGAAAGGCGCAGCCGGCGCGCGACTCTTCCGCCATCGCGTTGCCCCGCTCGAACTCGGAGCGGGCTCGATCGACCGCTTCCTGCCGCGGCCCTTGTAAAAGCAAAAAGGCCGCCCGCCGCGAAAAGCGACGGACGGCCGAAAGTTTGCCTAACGAGTCGTTAGCTTACCAGATGCTCACGATCTCGTCCGCGGGACGGACCATCGGGCAGTTGTCCGGGAGATCGAACGCCTTCTTGAATTCAGGGGTGTTCGAGAGTGGCCCGTTGCAGCGATACTGGCCGGGCGAGTGCGGGTCGGTGTTGAGGCGGAGCTTGAGCGCCTCGTCGCGCATGTTCGCGCGCCAGACCTGGGCCCAGCCGAGGAAGAAGCGTTGCTCCGGAGTAAACCCGTCGATCTTCTCCTGCGGCTTGTTCTTCAACGCCTTCTGCAGCGCGGCGAAGGAGAGCTTCACCCCGCCATCGTCCGCGATGTTTTCACCTTGGGTGAGCTCGCCGTTGATGTGCATGCCCGGCAGCGGCTCGTAAGCTGAATACTGCTGCACAATTTTATCCGCGCGTTCTTTGTATTTCGCGGCTGCTTCCGGCGTCCACCAGTCGCGCAGGTTGCCTTCCGCATCGTATTGTCGGCCCTGGTCGTCGAAGCCATGGCTAATCTCGTGCGCGATGACTGCGCCGATGCCGCCGTAGTTAATCGCATCGTCTGCGCTAGCATTGAAGAACGGCGTCTGCAGGATGCCGGCCGGGAACACGATCTCGTTCATGTTCGGGTTGTAATAAGCGTTCACCGTCGGCGGCGTCATGCCCCACTCGTTCCGATCGACCGGCTTGCCGATCTTCTTCAGCTCACGGTCGGTATCGAACTTCGCCGCGCGCATCGCGTTCAGGACGTAAGGGCCGCGGTCGACCTTGAGCGAGCTGTAGTCTCGCCACTTGTCCGGGTAACCGATCTTGACCGAAAAAGCGGCCAGCTTTTTGAGCGCCTCGGCCTTCGTCTTCTCGTCCATCCAGTCGCGCGACTTGATGCTGTCGGCCATCGCTTCCTGAATGTTTTTCACCAACTCGATCATGCGGGCCTTGGATTCCGGCGGGAAATTATCTGCCACGTAGATTTTGCCGAGCGCTTCGCCGAGCGCCTGGTCGGTCGAGGTCACGACCCTCTTCCAGCGCGGCTTCAGCGCCTTCGTGCCGTTGAGCGCTTTGCCGTAGAACTCGAAGTTCTCGTCCACGAAGGCATTCGAAAGTTCCGGCGCGGCACCATGGATCAGCTGCCAGCGCAGATAGGTCTTCCAGTCATCGAGCGAGGTTTTAGCAAAGACGTCGTTCGCGGCCTTGAAGAAGTCGGGCTGGCCGACGTTGATGTCGCCCGGGTTGGCCAGGTCGATCGCCTTGAAGTAGCTCTTCCAGTTCCAGTCCGGCATCAGCTTCTGCAGGCCGGCCACGTCCATCTTGTTGTAATTCTTCTGCGGGTCGCGCAGCTCCACGCGGGTGCGGGCCGGCTTCGCCAGCGAAGTCTCGAGCGCCATCACCTTCTTCGCGTCTTCCTGCGCCTTCGCGTCATCGGTGCCGGCGAGGGTCAGCATCTTCGCGACGTGGGCCACGTATTGGTCGCGCAGCTTCTTCGAGGCGTCGTCTTCCTTCGTGTAGTAATCGCGGTCCGGCATCCCGAGGCCACCTTGATAGGCCTGCGCGATAACCATCTTGCTGTTCTTGTCGTCCTGCCCCGAGGTGAAGCCGAAGAACGCCCCCACGTGTAGGCCGTGCAGATGCGCGATTTCCGCGAGGAGATCCTCCTTCGTCTTGATCCCGTCGATCTTCTTAAATTCGTCATCGAGCGGCTTCGCGCCCGCGGCGTCGATCGCCTGCTCGTCCATCCCACTGGCGTAGTAATCGCCCACTTTCTGCGACTCTGGCATTTTGCTTTCCTTCGTCGCAGCGGCTTTCTCGGCCAGGACCTTGAGCGCAGCGTTATTCTTTTCCACCAGCTCGTTGAAGCTGCCCCAGCGCGACTCTTCCGGCGGGATCGGATTTTTCAGCAGCCAAGTGCCATTCGCGAAGTGGTAGAAATCCTCCGACGGCTTGACCGACTGGTCCATGTTCGCGAGGTCGAAGGCGGGCGCGTTTTTGGTGTCGGCGCTCACGGCCTTGGCCGAATCCCTCGTGGCGGCGCTTTCCGGCACCGTCGCGGGCGGCGGGATTTGGTCGCCGGTCGGTGGCTGCGAAGGCTTGTGCACTTGCGGCGGCGCGGTGGCGCTGCCGATTGGCATCGTTGATTTCTGCGGCTCTGTTTGCGCCTGGAGAGACCATGCGCAGCAGAGGCTCGCCAGAACCAGAGAAGTGGGCTTGAGCATCGGCGAAGAAACGCCGGAACGCCGGCCTTGTCCAACGAGGGCGGCCCTTGTGGCGCGGTTGGCGCTACCCGTTGTCAGGCGACCACCTCTGTAGCATAATAGTGACTCATGCGTTTCCCCGGGCGCGCTGCCCTTTGTTTTACCACTGTTTTCCTGTGCGCCGTCTCGGCCTTCGCCGCCGCGGAGTGGAAGGTGTTGAAGATTAACGGCTGGGATTATCTCACGGTCGAAAACGTCGCCTCGTTCTACGGCTTCGCCGGAC
>JBKJKL010000099.1:0-3448 GCA_046597485.1 Chthoniobacterales bacterium | reverse complement strand
ACCGATGGCAAGCCGTTCGGCTCAGGCGCAGCGCGAGTTTTTCCGTTCCTCGGAATCGGCGTGATCATCTGGATCCTGGCGCACGCCTCGCTCCGGGAATTCGCCGTCCTGGGTGTGGTTCTGGCCGTCGGGTCGGTTTTGTTTTGGGTGCGGCGGCTAAATCGGGCGAGGTGAGAGAAGCCCCATATCTTGTGGGGGCAGACTGCACGCTCCACGTGATGTGGCGTAATTTTGCTTGCCACCGGTGGTGCAGAGGCGGTTAATCCGAACAGGCACGCGGGTGTGCCCTCGTTATGCATCTTCAATCGCTCGAGTTGATCGGTTTCAAGTCGTTTGCCGACAAAACTATTCTCAATTTCCACGAAGGCGTCACCGCCGTAGTCGGCCCAAATGGATGCGGCAAATCGAACGTCCTCGACGCGGTCCGCTGGGTTCTCGGCGAGCAGTCAGCCAAGGCGCTCCGCGGCGGCGAAATGGCCGACGTTATCTTCAACGGCGCCGACACGCGGAAGCCGCTCGGTTTCGCCGAGGTCTCGCTCACCTTCAGCGATTGCGCGCAGGATCTCGGGACCGACTGGCACGAGGTCCGCGTCACGCGCCGCGTCTTCAAGGATGGCAACTCCGAGTATCTACTCAACAAAACGGTCTGCCGCTTGAAGGACATCCAAGCCCTCTTCGCCGATACCGGCGTGGGCCGCAGCGCCTACTCCATCATGGAGCAGGGCAAAATCGATCTCATTCTCAGCTCACGCCCAGAAGATCGCCGCACCGTCTTTGAAGAAGCGGCCGGCATTACCAAATACAAAGGGCAAAAAAAGGAAGCGCTCCGGAAGCTGGAAGCGACCGACGGGAATCTCCTCCGCGTCAGCGACATCATTAAAGAAGTGAAGCGGCAGATCGGCTCGCTCCAGCGTCAGGCCGGCAAGGCGCGCCGCTACCAGACCTTGATGACCGACCTGCAGGTGCTCGATACGCATCACTCGCGCGGAAAGCTGCAGGAGTTCGAAAGCGAATTCGAGCGCTGCACGGCCGAGATCGCGCGGCTCGAAACGCGGGAGCAGTCGACCGTGGCGAAGATCGAAGAGCAGGAGAACACCCTCGCCGAAAGCCGAGGCGATCTCGAGAACATCGACGCTCGCATCGGCGAGGCGCGCAGCGCTGTGCAGCAATTGCAGAACGAGATGGCTGCGCATCGCAGCCGGATTGAATTTAACCGCCAGCGCGCGCAGGAAATCACTGAGCTGGTCGAACGCTACACGAGCGACATCGCCGCGGCGGAAACGAAGCGGACGGAACAGGCCACCCAGATCCAAGAGGCCGACGCGCTCATCGCAAAGACGACCCGCCTCCTCGGCTCAAAGCAGGAAGAGCTCGCGGTCCTGAACGAACGCGCCACCGCCCTGCGCTCCGAGCGCAGCAAGCACGAGGCCGAGTTGCAGGCGCTCATAAGCACGCTCGCCCGCTCCGAGAATCGCCGCGGCAGTCTGGAGGATGAGATTGCCGGGATGAAGTCCCGGCGCGAAGCCACCCTGGCCCGCGTGCAGGAGCTGGCCAACGAACTCGCCGTTGCTGCCGCCGCGCGGGACGAAGCGCAGGCCACGCTCGAGCGTGCCCAGGCTGCGAGTGCGACCGACAAGCTGACGGTCGAGACCCTCTTTCTCGCCCTGCGCGCCGCCGAGCAGGAATTGCAGACGCAACAGCACTCGTTAGGCGAAGCGGAGCGCGAGACGGTCCGGGTTGAGCGCACCATCGCGGAAAAAGAATCGCGCCTCGAAGTCCTGCGTCAGCTGAACGAAGAAGGCGAGGGCCTCGCGAAAGGTTCACAGGCGGTGCTGAAGGGATTGAACGATCCGGAGCGCATCCGTCCCGCTCTGGCCGGCGCGCTCGTGGCCGCGCTGAATGTGGAACGCGATTTCATCCCTGCGCTCGAAGCCAGCCTCGGCCGCAACATGCACGCCATCGTCTTGCAAGATGCCGGGCTGGCGGCGGAGATCCTTCGCTCGGTCGCGAGCAATAGCCTCGGCCAGGCGGCGCTCGCCCTGCCGGCGCTGACCGCGATCTCAACGGACGATCATTTTGTTGATCTGCCGGCCGGCGCCATCTCGTGGGCAATCGAAAAAGTCAGCGCACCCGAGGCACTCTCTCCGCTCGTGCGGCGGTTGCTCCGCGGCGTCGCGATTGTCCCCGATCTCGAAACGGCGATCCGCCTGAAGCAGCAGCAGCCGGTCCTGCAATTCGCCACCGTGGCCGGCGAATTTATCTCCACGGCGGGCATCATTTTCGGCGGCAGCCAGACCAGCCAGACGGAATCGCTCCTCGGCCGAAAGGCGCTTATCGAAGAGACCGTGCAGCTTCTTTCCGACCAGCAGTTGGCCTTGACCATCCTGCAGCTACGGCTCGAGGAGCGGCGCACCGCCGTTCGTCTCGCCACCGCAGGTCTGGAGGACGCGCGCCAGACGCACCAGGCCGCTAACCTTCGCCAGTCGAACTCCGCTTCGCAGCTCCTTCTGCTTTCGCACCAGCTGCGCTCCGCGGAAGACAAACTGCTTCATCTCCAGAACGAGCGCGCCACGCTCGAACAGCAGACGACTTTTGCGGATTCGAAGATCACGCAGCTCGAGAACGAATTCGAAGTCCTGACCAGCTCCATCTCGCAACAGCAGGCGCAGCGCACCAGCGCAGTCGAGGCGAGCGCGCAGGCGCAGCTCCACGAAGAGGAGACCTCCGAGTCCTTGCATGTGCTGCGGATCGCGGTCGCGACCGAGCGGCAACGCCATGAAAATCTCCTCAGCCAACGCCAGCCGATGGCCGCGCGCGAAACGGAACTGGCTGAGTTGATCGCCAGCCGCCGGAGCGACATCGAACGCTTTCAGCTTCGTCTCGAAACGCAGGCCGAGGAGTCTCGCCATGCGGAAGCAGCGCTTGAAGCGCAAGCCGCGGAATGTGCCACGGCCGAAGAGCGCGTGGCCGGGATCGCCGCCGAGCGCGCCACCCGCCTAACGAGGGTGAACACACTCGAGACCGAGCTCCGCGGCGTCCGCCATTCCCTGAACGAAGTGCGCGATCTGCGCGGCAAAGAGCAGGTCCGCACCACGCAGCTCCAGCTCCGCATCGACAACCTTCTCGAGCACGTCGCGCGGCGCTATCAGCGCGACTTGCGCGCCTTCGAGCCAGACCCCTACGCCTTCCAGAAGACCTTGCGCGTGCAATTGAAACGCCGCAGCCGCCCGGGCAGCGCGGGTAGTGACGACGTCGCCGAACCGCCAGTTGCCGACGAAGCCGAAACGGATACCGCCGTCACGAGCGAAGTCGATGTTGCCCAGCTCGAGAGCATGATCGCGGAACTTTCCCGCCAGCTCGATAACATGGGCCCGGTCAATCTCGACGCCGTCCACGAATACGACGAGCTCGAGGAGCGGCATCGTTTCCTCGAGACGCAGCACAACGA
>JBKJKL010000386.1:0-4306 GCA_046597485.1 Chthoniobacterales bacterium | reverse complement strand
AGCGAAGACAGCGTGAACTTCTACGGCACCCAGGTGCAACTCATGCAGAGCTCGGAAGTGCGCCGGAGCGCGGAGGCGCTCGTGCGCTCCCTCCATCCCGAAATGCAGCCAGTGCCGGTCGAGATCACCGTCACGCAAAAACCGCGCACCTCGATCTTTGATCTCCAGGCTATCGGCGGCACTTCGGACTTCACCCAGGCCTACCTGAATGCGGTCATGCAGAAGTATCTCGACTTCAAAAAGGGGATGCGGGAGGACCAGGGCCACAACGTCACCACTGCGATCACCGAGCAGCTGATTCAGGTCGAGAAAGACCTGCGCAACGCGGAAGACGAGATGCTCGACTTCCAGAAACAGAATAACATTGGCTTCATCCAGGAAGAGGGGAACAGCGCCGCCGCTTACCTCGTTCGCCTCAACCAACAATACGCGCAGCTGAAGACCGAGTACGAGTTACTCGAAAAGCTCGACCTCGACCAGAACCTCGATCGCGCGCCTTCCTCAAATCAGCAACAGCAGGAGTCTGGTTCTGGCGAAAAGTCGCAGCCGCAGCAGGGCATGCCTTTCGCCGATGTCGGCCCGGAAGCTGATTACCTGAAGGCGAAGCAGGCCGTGCAACTGTTAAAAGCGGAGAGGGAATTGCTTGGCAAGGATCTCCGTCCGCGGCATCCGAAGATGATCAAGATCGGCGAGGAAATTGGGAAGCAGGAGAGTCTCATCCAACTCTTCCGGAAGGACGCGCTCGAGAAGCTCCAGACCCGCCGCAATTCCATCGGCAAGCAGATGGAAAACCTCCTGACCAACGTCAAGGAGTGGGAAGCGAAGGCGCTCGATCTTAGCCAGCGGCTCGCGCAGTTTAACCGCCTTAAGGGCAAGGTGGACCGCTCCAAGTCGCTCTACGACCGCCTCACGAACAGCCTCAAAGACGTCGGTGTTTCACAGTCCGTCGATGCCGGCGACCAGATCTCGATCATGGAGATGGCGACCATCCCTTCCTCCGTCCGTCCCGGTTTGCTTAAGAGCCTTCTCATCGGCCTCGGGGCCGGCGCGCTGGGCGGCATCGCGATTCTCCTCCTGCTCGACCGGATCGACGATCGCATGGCTTCGCTCGGCGAGTTCCAGAATCACTTTACCGAGAACGTCCTCGGCCAAATCCCGCGCGAGAAGACGAAGGGCAAGGTCTCACTCCTGCAACCAGACGACGCCCGCCATATCTTCGCCGAATCTTACCGCAACGTCCGCTCCTCCCTCTTCTTCATGCCATATGACGGTCCGCGGCCGAAGACTATCCTCATCACCAGCGCGGTACCGAACGAAGGCAAGTCGACCATCTCGGCCAACCTTTCCATCACCCTCGCGCTCTCCGGCGCGCGCACTTTGCTCATCGATGGCGATCTCCGCCGCGGCGCGCAGCGCGAAGCCTTCGACATCTCCTCGCGCATCGGTTTCTCCGAGGTCTTGAAGGGCGAGGTGAACTGGCAGGAAGTGGTCGTCCCCACCTCTTATCCGAATCTCTTCCTCCTCCCGCGCGGCAAGACGCTCTCCCAACCGAGCGAACATCTCCTGCGCGATACGACCGACCGTTTCCTCCAAGAGATCTACAACCAGTACGACTACATCATCATCGACAGCTCGCCGGTCCTGGCCGCGGACGACACCACCAGTCTCGCGCCGAAGATTGACGCGACGCTCATGGTCGTCCGCCTCGGTTACACCTCCGCGCGCCTCTCGAAGAAGTCGCTCGAGCTTCTCTACAATCGGCAGGTTAACGTCCCCGGCGTGATCTTGAACTACGTCGATACCTCGCTGCCGGAATACTACTACTACCAGTATTCGGAGTATTATAATCTCCCCTCCGAGGAGGAAGAAGCGCGCCCTGCTCTGCCGGCGCATGCGCATCATCACCAGGGCAACGGTTCGCCGTCCGCCTAACGAGTGGTCCGGCGTTTCGGTGAAACGCCCGCCGCTGCCGCTGATCGACCTTCGGGCGAGCGTATGAGCTTCTTTGGCTCCATCACTTCGCCGATTCTCGATGAAGCCTCCTCGCCCGTGGTGCGCCGCGCCATGCAGCGCGTCCGCGTTGTCGGCAGTTTCGCCTTTGCCCAGGCCGCGGTGCAGCTCATTGGCTTCGCTAGCGGCATCCTCCTCGTCCGCCGGCTCTCCCAGCGCGACTACGCCTACTTCACGATTGCGAATACGATGCAGGCCACGATCAACGTTCTGGCCGACGTTGGGATCAGCATCGCGGTCGTCTCGATCGGCGGCCGCGTCTGGCGCGACCGCAATCGTTTCAGCCAGTTGATCGCCACCGCGCTGAGGATGCGGCGCACGCTCGGTCTCGTCGCAGCCGCGGTCGTGACGCCGATCCTCTACTTCATGCTGGTGAAAAACGGCGCCTCGTTCGGCTACGCCACGCTCCTCGTCGCCATCATCCTCGGCGGGCTCGCGGTGCAGCTCGCGGTCGGTGTTCTCAGCGTCGTCCCGCGCCTGCGTTCGGATATCGATCGCATCCGCAACATTGATCTTATCGGCGCCGTCGCCCGGCTGGCGGTTTTGCTTGCGATCATGTTTGTCTTCCTCGACGCCAGCGTGGCGCTCGCGGTCGGTGCCGCCGCTATCCTGCTCCAATATTTCATGCTCCGCCGTTATGTCGGCGGGGTGCTCGACCTGGCCGCGCCTTCGAACGAGGAAGACCGCATCGCGATGCGCGGTTTCGTCCGCAGCCAGGCCGCGAATTCCATCTTCTTCTGCCTTCAGGGCCAGATCACTGTTTTCCTCATCAGCTTTTTCAGCCAACGCGCCAGCGCAGTCGCGGAGGTCGGCGCGCTCGGGCGGCTTGCCATGATCTTTGCCGTCTTGAGCAACTTGCTCGCGAACGTCTTCGCGCCCGCCTTTGCCCGCTGTCAGAGCCCGCGGCGGTTGCGCTGGCAGTACGCCGCCATCGTCGGCGCCGTCGCTGTCTTTAGCGCCGCCATTCTCGCCATCGCCTGGCTCTTTCCCTCCGCTTTCCTTTACGTGCTCGGGAGCAAGTATGCGCATCTCGAGCGCGAGCTCGTCCTCATGGCCGGGGCCGCCGTCGCGAGCGCATTGATCAACACCCTCTGGGCGCTTAATTCCTCGAAGGCCTGGATCCGCGGCTCGTGGCTTTACATCCCGCTCACCCTAGGGGCGCAGGTCGCACTCATTCCGTTCACTGATTTCGGCAGCGTGCGCGGCGTGCTCATTTTCAACCTCATCTCCTCGGTGCCGAATCTCCTCCTCAACGCCGTCCTGAGCTTCCGCGGCCTGCGCAAGGCCCACCTCGTCCTGGCCGTGCCGTGAGCGATGCCGAACTACGGATACCATCTCGCCCGTAGCGAAGCCCGCCTCGTCCGCCGGTGCTATGCGGGGATGCTGTCACGACTCGTTAGGCGCGCACCCCGCGTGATGCGCGACTTGCCCTTCGAGGTCTTCTCCTATTCCGGCGAAGCGGCCTTGCCAGAGCAGGTCGCGTCCATTCGCTCTTTCTTGCAACAGGCCGGCCGTCCGTCGCGGTTCACCGTCATGTCCGATGGCACCTACACCGCGCGGAGCCGCGCGCTCCTAGAGTCCGTCGATCGCTGTGTCGCGGTGCAACGAGCGGCCGATTGCGTTCCGCAAGATTTGCCGCCGAGTTTCCAAGGCTACCTGCGCGAGCATCCGACCGGCCGCCAACTCGCGGTCATCATGTCGCTGCCGCGCAGCGGTCCCGCTTTTTACATTGATTCCGACGTCCTCTTCTTCGCTGGGGCCGGGGGCTTGGTCGATCACCTAACGACGAACTCCTACCAACTCGATTGCCAGCAGTCGGGCGATGCGCGGCTCCTGCGCGACGGCGAGCAGGTCGCGCCGCCAGCAAACACCGGGGTGCTCTACCTCGATCGGCCGCTAGATTGGTCGATTGCGATCCAGCGCTTTCTCGACCTCGAGGGCGCACCCGCTTTCTTCACCAACCAGACGCTGACGCACCTCGCCCTGCACGCGAATGGCGCGCAGCCGTTGGACCCGCGGAAGTTTGTCCTCGAGCTCGACGACCAATTCGTTTTCGCCGATCGCTACGCCGGACCCGACCTCATCCTGCGGCACTACGTGAACCCGGTTCGCCACAAATTTTGGAACGCGCTCCTGCGCCATGGATAAGCCGCCGCTCCGCATTCTCGCTGTCATGAACCTGCCGTGGGACGAGCGGCTCGGCGCGCCCCGCGTCTGGATGGAGTTGGCCGCGCAATGGCGTGCCGCCGGTCACACGGTCGAGCGCTTCACCTATTCCGAGGCCTTCCCAGGCGCG
>JBKJKL010000198.1:0-6497 GCA_046597485.1 Chthoniobacterales bacterium | reverse complement strand
CGTGGCGGAGAGCGACGCGGCTGACCTGGCCGCCGCGCAAGCCGAAATGGCGGAACTGCGCGACCGCTGGACGGGCGAGTCCGATCCAGAGCGGCGGCGGCAGTTGGGCCAGGAATTGGCGGACCTAGCCATTAAGGTTTCCGCCTTCCAAACGGGCGGTGGCGGAGATGGTCACCCGGAGCAGCTCGTCATTGAAGTCGCGACCGATGGGCAGTTCGCGCAAAAGCAGATCACCGTCCCAAGCACGCCGAAGAAGGTGCGGCTTCATCCGCTCCGCACTCTCCCCGACGATCTGGAACATCCGTGGGTGATTCGCCGCATGACCCGCGATCGCCTCGAAGTCTGGCTGCCGCGCCACGGCTGGTTATTCGATGGGAAAGGCCGGCTCCTCGCCGAAGCAACTCCGCCGCGGCGCGATGGTGTAGGGCGGGAATGGTTCGGCGCGTTCCTGCCGGATGGGCGCTGGGTGACGACCGATCTTTTTGCGGAAGACAAAACGCTCACCTTCTTCACCCGCGCGGGAAAATGGCTGAAGGAAATTTCTGCGAACACGCTCGTGCCGGCGAAAAGCGACGACGATCCTTACTCACTTCCGACGATCGGCTGGTGTCGCTGCACGCGTGATGGTGACGCCTTCGTCTTGAGCGTCGGGCAAAACGGCGGACGCGGTGAGGCGGTTGTGAATTGGAATGGCGATCACCACTCGTTAGGCGCCGAGGCGAATCCGTGGCAGTTCTGTTATCCGCGCGATCTCGAACCGAAAGGAACCTACACCCACCTGTCGGTGCCTGACGATCGCGGCGCCGCGACGATGACGCGCGAAGAGTTTAGTCATGGCATTTACGTCGGCTATCCGGTTTACGAAGCGGGCAAGGTGCACGTGCGGGTGCCGGATGGCGGAACATTTGGTTTTTGGCCGGGCTCGAAGAAGGTCTACGTCGTGGTCCGGCACGATGAATGGACGCCCGATGGAGCTGGCGGGATGCGCGAGCAGCCGGCGAAGTTCGAGACCTGGTTCTACGATGAGGATGGGAAATTCGCCGGCTGGATAGCGGCCAAACGCATCGCCGATACCGCCGATAGGGAAGGCATGCTTTTCGTCGATGCGAAGCAAACGGTGACCAGCCTAACGAGTGATCGCCAAATCGGAAACGTGGAGCAATTTTCCTGGAACGACGGTGCCGCCGCCGAGCCAGTGAAATTGTTTCCCGATCTGCGGCTGGGCTGTTTTCAACGCGGCGAAAAACTCGTCCTCGCGAGGTGGTAAAGATGAGCGTGCGACTGTTGGGTTGCGCAGTCGGTTTGCTGCTCGGGAGCAGCAGTCTCGTCGCGGCGCCAGCAATCGAGCCAGCGGCCCTCCGTGCCGCCGCCGCTTACTCGAAGACGCACGGGGGGCTTTCCTTTCTCTTGCGGCAAGACGGGCGCACCGTTTCCGCGGATAACGCCGACGTGGCGTTCCGCATCTTCAGTGGGACGAAAGCCTTCTGGAATCTGGCCGCGCTCGCGGCGGCGGAAGATGGACTGCTCAACCTCGATGAGCGCGTTGCGGAGACGATCCCGGCTTGGAAGAGCGATCGCCGGAAGGCGCGCATTACCGTCCGGCAGTTGCTCGATTTCTCGAGCGGACTGGAGCCGGTCTCGCGTCTGCACAACGAAGACCCGGGCGACCGCGATGCGATTGCGCTCCGGGCTGATGTGGTCGCGGAACCGGGCCGCGCTTTCATCTACGGGCCAGCCGCGCTGCAGATCTTTCACGCCGTTTTGAAAGCGAAGCTGCACGGCGAGACGCCGCGGTTTTACCTGGAGCGGCGAGTGCTCCGTCCGCTTGGCCTCGGCGCGCAGCGTTACCTGCTCGATCGCGCGGGGAATCCGCTCCTCGCCGCCGGCTGGGAGCTGACGCCGCGGCAATGGGCGAAGCTCGGCGAGTTGGTCCTGCACGGGGGCGCGCCGGTTGTCGCGCCGGGATCGCTCGCGCAATGGTGGCGCGGCTCGCCCGTGAACCGCGCCTACTCGTTAGGCTGGTGGAACAACCGCGCCGCACCAGACGGCCGCGAGTTTGACTTCGAGCGGATGCTGACACCGAAGTGGTCGGCGCAGAATTGGAACAACGCCGCCCTTTGCCGAGCCGCACCGAAGGATCTCGTGGCCTGCATCGGCTCACGCTACCAGCGGCTCTACGTGATTCCTTCACGGCAGCTCGTGGCAGTGCGAAACGGGGACGGCCGCGCTTTCTCCGACGCGGAGTTTCTGCGGCTGTTGCTCGCTCGTTAGTCTGGCGGGAGGGCGCGGCGCACCTCGACTTCTTCGCTGCGGCGGGCGCCGGCGCGCGGCGGGGTGGCCATCATCATAAAGCCTTCGTTTTTTTGCCAGTGGTAGCCGAAGGCGAAATTGAGTTCGCCGGGCGGATGCTGCGCAATAAAGGCGGCGAGGTCAGTTTGCCAATACTTCGAAAAGGACGTGCGGTGCGGAACGTAGTGCCCGTAAACGCTGACCGACCAGCCGGGCGGGAAATCGCGGACCGGGATCCCGGAATCGTCCTGGATGAGAACGGTGCTATTTTGCAGGAGGAAATTCTTCACCCCGCCGAAGCCGCCGGCGTGCATCAGGTAAGAGGCGGCCTTGATCAGACTGAGCCCCGGGCCGCGCTCGGCGCACCACTTCAGGAAAGCGCTCTGGCCGGAGCCGGAAAGGTCCGTCTTGAAGTAATAAAGCGTCTGAGTGTCGCGCTGGCGCGGATCGTGGAAGGTGATCTTGACGCCCTCGGCTGGCGTGCTGAGGCGCTCGACGGCGAGGACGGTATGGCCGGTGCGCGCGAGGAAAACATAGAAGAGTGGGAGCGTCCCGGAGACGCCGTTTTTGCCGAGTTCGGCGCGCATGTCCTGGGTGATGAAATACTGAAAGCGCAGGATGCTGCTGAGCGAAGCGCGCAGGACGCCGAGGTTTGCGGTCACCGCCTCGGGCGCAAACCGCGTCAGATCGGAGACGTCGCCGATCGGCTCGAGTCCGGCGAGGATGTAGGTGTTCGCGTGCGGGAAAAAGGTGTCGGCATAAAGGAAATCCGGCCCGGCGAACATGTAGAACATCGTCTCGGTACTGAGGAGAAAATCGGGCGCGTTCGCGGCCATCCATTGGCGAATGGGGATGATCTGCTGCTCCTGTTTCTTGGCCCAGGCTCCGTTCATGGCCTGCGCGTGCTCCTGCCAGGCGGGCAGCTCAGTCAGCGGCGCGAGCGGTCCCTCGACCGGCAGGCCGGCGAGGAAACGCGCGGTCTCGTCGAGCGTGGGCGGCGGTGATTGCGAGGCCGCCACGAGCGGCAGGAAAAAGAGGAGAAGGAAGCGAAGTTTCAAAATGGCTAACGAGTGGTAGCCGACTTCGGCGAGAGGAAATAAATGACAAGGGCGAGGAGCGCTGTGCCGAGGCCGAGCAGCGACGGCAGCCGCGTCGCTGACTCAAGGAGGAGATGAGCCAGCATCCAGGCGCTAATGAGAAGAAAAAAGAGCGGCGTGAACGGATAACCCCAGACGCGATAGGGCCGCGGGAGATCGGGTTGCCGCCAGCGCAGAACGAAGACCCCGAGGACGGTGAGCGCGGAGCAAAGGGTGAGGCTGAACTGCACGTAATTCACGACGGACTGAAAAGTGGCGCTGAGCAGCATCACATTCACAATGACGAACTGGAGGAGGAGCGCATTCAATGGAATCCCGCGCCGGGTGCGATGCGCGAGCCAGCCGAGCGCGCGCAGATCCTCGCCCATGGTCATGGACACGCGCGGCCCGATCCACATCATCGCACTCACCGTCGAGACGAGGCCGAGGCAGATGAAGAGCGCCATCACCTTCCCGCCCGTCGCGCCGAAAATGTGGGTGGCGGCGATGAAGGCGACGTCCGGTTTGCCGGTCATCTCAGCGGCGGGCGTGGTGCGGAGGAAGACGGCGTTCAGCCCAACGTAAAGGACGGTGACAAGGATCGTGCCGATGGCGACGGAACGGAGGACGTCGCGGCGCGGGTTGCGCAGCTCGCTCGTGATGTAGGTGGAGGCATTCCAGCCGGAATAGGCATACATGACCCAGAAGAGGCTGACCGCAAAAGGCGCGCTGGCGATGAGCGCACCGTCCCCGCGCGCAGGCAAAAGCGAGACGGGAGCGGATTGCCTAACGAGGAATCCGGCGGCGATGATGACGACGAGAAGCGCGATCTTCAGGAGGGTCGAGCCGACTTGAAATGCGCTTCCGAGCCGGAGATCGAAAAGGAGGATGGCGGTCGTGATCCAGACGACGGCAAAGGACCAGAGGAGCGGGCTGGTTCCGGGCAACAGGTCGCCAAGGTAGAGGCCGAAAGGGATGGCCGCGATCGCGACCGGCGCGGAGAAGCCGACCGTGCCGGAAATCCAGCCGGCGAGAAAACCGAGCGAGGGATGATAGATCTCGCGCAGGAAATTGTATTCACCGCCGGAGCGCGGGAGCGCGGCGCCGAGCTCCGCGTAGGAGAGCGCGCCGCAAAGGGCGCAGAAGCCGCCGAGCAACCAAAGGACGATGATGACGAAGCCGCTCGGCAAGCCGCCGACCTGAAAGCCGAGGCTGGTGAAGATCCCGGTCCCGACCATGTTCGCGACCACGATGCAGGTCGCGGTCAGGAGCGAGACGTTCGGTCTGGCTAACAGCGGAGATTTCACACGCGGGACATCTGTCTTGGCGTGCGGGACCGCGTCAACGGCCGGTCAGGCCGCCTTCTGGTGCGTCTTCGTCGCGCGCTTGCGACTCGGCTTCGCGGCCGACTTTTTCTTCCCGCCCTTTGACTGTGCGAGGCTCTGCTGCAGGACGGCCACGAGATCGATGACCTTTGTGGCGGCGGGCGCCTTGGTCGGTTTCGACTCGAGCTCTTTCCCGCCGGACTCGACCTTTTCCTCGATCACGTCCATGAGCGCGTCGCGGTAGTCGTCGTGGTATTTTTTTGGGTCCCACTTTGCGCTCATGCTGTCGACAAGTGCCTTCGCCATGTCCATCTCGCGCTTCCCTGTCTTGAGCTTGGTCGGGAGGTTGAGCTTCCCTGCATCGGAGAGTTCCTCTCCAAAGTGCATCAGCTCGAGGACAAGGACATCCTTGGCCGCTTTCACGCCCGCGAGATATTGGCGGGTCTTGATCACCACTTTCGCGATACCCACTTTCCCGCCATCGGCCAGCGCGTCGCGCAGGAGCGTATAGGCCTTGTCGCCGCCTTTCTGAGGCTCGAGGAAGTAGGGCTTGTAGAAATACATCGGGTCGATCTCGTCGACATTGACGAAGTCCTGGATGTCGATCGTCTTTGTCGCCTCGAGGTCGACGCGCGCGAAATCCTTCTCGCCCAGGATGACGAATTTCCCCTTCTCGTACTCGTAGCCCTTCACGATCTCCTCCCACGGCACTTCCGCGCCGTCGGCCTGTGCGACGCGCTTGTAGTTGACCGGACTGTGATCGCTCGCGCGGAGGAGGCGGAACTTGAGTTCATCGCGCCGTGTCGCCGAGTAGAGAGCGATCGGGATGTTAACGAGACCGAAGCTGATACTGCCCTTCCAGATTGCGCGCATATACGGTGAGTTCGCGCAGCCGGGCGGTTTTGCGTGCCTAGAGCTCTCGCTCCACGCGGGAAGGTTGCGACGTTAGGCCGCGGCTTCGAGCTGCTCGCGCTTGATTCCGCGAAGCTCGAAGATCCGCACAAGGGTTTCCTCGATCAGATTGTTCGGACAGGAAGCGCCGGCTGTGATCCCGACGACGACAGGACCGGGCGGGAGCCAGAAGTGCGAAACGACCTCGCGCTTTTCGTGCAGATTGTAGTGCTTGATCTCGGTCGCGGAGACGAGGCGGGAGGCGTTCAGGACGAAATAGGTCGGCAGTTTTTCCTCGCCCATTTCGGCGAGGTGCGACGTGTTCGAGCTGTTGTAACCGCCGACGACGAGGAGCAAATCCATCGGCACCTCGAAGAGCTCGCGCAGTGCATCCTGGCGTTCCTGGGTAGCGCCGCAGATCGTGTCGAAGAAACGAAAGTTTTTCTCCGCGCCGTCCGCGCCGTCGCGATCGATGATCGCCTGCCGGATGCGCCGCTGCACTTCCTCGGTCTCGCCGCGCAGCATGGTGGTCTGGTTCGCCACGCCGATCGTGCGCAGATGCAGATCGGGATCGAAGCCGGGCGAGTACGCGCCTTGGAACTTTGCGAGGAAAGCCTGCTTGTCGCCGCCGTTCCGTATGTAATCGCAGACGTAATCGGTATCCGCGAGGGTCAGGACGACGAGGTAATGTCCGCGGCCTTCGCCGAGCGCACGCGAACTGGTCGCCTTCGTCTCTTCATGCTCAGCCTTGCCGTGGATAATGGAGGTGGCGGACTCGCTCGCGTATTTACGGACGCGCTTCCACACACTCATCACGTCGCCGCAAGTCGTGTCAACAATCTGGCAGCCGCGCTCCTTGATTTTCTCCATCGTCGCGAGCTCGCTTCCGAAAGCTGGGACGATAACGACATCACCG
>JBKJKL010000339.1:0-2893 GCA_046597485.1 Chthoniobacterales bacterium | reverse complement strand
GCGGCAAACCTACGGTCCGCGATTCGCTTCTCGTTAGGCAAAGAGACGACCACGGCCGAAATCGACGCCGCGGGCGAGGCCATTGCCCGCACCTTCGCGCGCCTCACGAAGGTCAGCCGCGATCATGCTCTCGTTTAAGCAACTCGATCTCTTCGCGCTGCTGCGGCCGGCCGCTCCACCCACGGCGACGCCGCACTTGCCCGGCCGCGATCCCCGCCTCGAAGAACGCGCCGCCGAATTGTTGCACTCGTTAGGCGCGGGAAAAATTGCGCGCGGCGTGCGGGTTGTTTGGAATCCCCGGCTGCGCACCGCGGCCGGACGAGCCGATTGCCGTGGGCAGATCATCTCGTTGAATCCACTGCTCTTCGGCCACAGCGCAGCGGAGATCGAACGCACCTTCCTGCACGAGCTGGCGCACTTGCTCGCGCAGAGCCGCGCTGGTCGCCGCCGAATTCCACCGCACGGACCGGAATGGCGGCAAGCCTGCGCCGATCTTGGAATCGCGGGCGAGGCGCGCTGCCATTCTCTCCCCTTCCGGGTTCAACGTCGCGCGCGCCCTTATTTCTACCGTTGCCCGGCCTGTGCGCTGGAATTTCCGCGCACCCGCCGCCTGCGTCGCGCAATGGCCTGTCTCGCCTGCTGCCGCCGACTGAATCGCGGTCGCTTCGATCGCCGGTGCCAGCTGGAACTTGTGGCGGTGACCTGCTCCGTTTAATCTTCGCACGTGAACAACGGTAGAAGTAGTTTAGCCGGCTTGCTGGTCGCGGCCGCCGCTCTTTTCGCGCTCGCCCCGCGCGCGGAGGCGTTCAAGGCGAGCACTGAGCGCTGGACACTGAATCGCACGGTCGTGATGCACCTCTCGTTAGGCGTGCCGCAAACGCTGCAAGACGGGTTTCCTTCTTTCAACGAATCCGCCGCGGATGCGCTCCGCATCTGGAATCGTCAGCTCGCGCACCTGCAGTTCGCGCCCCGAGTTGCTTCACCGTTGCCCGCCGAGGATGGCGACGCTGCCACCTCCGTCCTCTTCTCCAGCACGGCCTATGGGACGGCCTTTGGCAGCCGCACGCTCGCGATCACGCTCATTTCCGCCCGCGGCACGATCACGACCGAGACGGACACGCTTTTTAACAACGCCCGCACCTGGGATTCCTATCGCGGCCCGTTGCAAGATTCGGTGCAGGATTTTCATCGCGTCGCCTTGCATGAGTTCGGCCATTCGCTCGGGCTCGATCACCCGGACCAGGCCGGGCAGACGGTTGTGGCGATCATGAACTCCACGATCAGCGACCTCGACGCGCTGCAGCCGGACGACATCGCCGGCGGGCAGAGCATCTACAATAACGGCCCGGCCTACCGGACGATCCCGGCGGCGCCGAATTTGGTTGCGCTCTCGACCCGCGGCTTCGTCGGGACAGGCGACAATGTTTTGATCGGCGGTTTCTCGCTCGACGGGTCGCAGTCCAGCGCGGTGATCATGCGCGCGATCGGGAATTCCCTCGGCAGTTACAACGTGCCGACTCCGTTGCGCGACCCGCAGATCGAACTCTTTAACAGCAACGGCACCCGACTGGCGCAGAACGACGACTGGATCGACAGCGCAGACGCGGAGACGATCGCCAGCTATCGGCTCGACCCGCCAAACAGCACCGAGTCCGCTATTTTGCGCACGCTCGCGCCGGGGAACTACACCGCCATCGTCCGCGCTTTCGACAACAACGATGGCCGGCTGACCGGCAACGCCTTGGTCGAAATCTACGACCTCCACGCCAACGCGGGCGGACGCGCCCGCAGCATCTCGACCCGCGGCCAGGTGATGACGGGCGACGACGTGATCATCGCCGGCTTTAACATTGGCGGCACCACGCCAAAGGAAGTCGTGCTGCGCGGCATCGGCCCATCGCTCGCCGCTTACAACGTCCCCGGCTCGCTGGCCGATCCGACGATCGAGGTGCGCAGCGCCAACGGGCAACTCGTGGCCACGAACGACAATTGGCAAACCGATCCGCGCGCCGCACAGGTGCAGGCTCGCAGTCTCGCGCCGGCGAACAGCGCCGAATCCGCGCTCGACCTCGTGCTCGCTCCCGGCGCCTACACTGCGATTTTGCGCGGCGCGGGAAACGCGACCGGCATCAGCCTGGTCGAGGTTTACGACACGGCGCCCGCTCCTTAGCCCAGGCGCCGCCCATGGAAAGCGTCCCGGCCACAGAGCCAGTTTCCTCTTTCACGCCCGCGCATCTGAGGCACTTTGCCGGCTGAGATGGCTGCGGCGCGTGAGAACGAGAACAACAACAGCCTGACGACGACCCCGGTCGACGTCATGCAAGGGGTCGGCGCGCTCGGGCACAGCTTCCTGCGCGACATCGGCCAGATGTTCTGGTTCATCATCAACACCTTTGCCGAGACGATGGATAACGTCCGGCGGGGGCGGGCGCCCTTCCGCGCCTCCAGCTTCTTCCGCCACACCGAGCGCGCGGGTGTCGGCTCAGTTCCGCTCGTCGCGCTCGTCTCTTTTTTCCTCGGGCTCACCATGGCGCTCCTCACCGGCTACCAGCTGCAACGCTTCGGGACGGAGCGCCTCGTCCCCGGCCTGGTCGCGATCGCTTTCACGCGCGAACTCGGACCACTCCTGACCGGCATTATGCTGGCGGCACGCATCGGGGCTTCGTTTACCGCCGAGCTTGGGACGATGCAGGTCTCTGAGGAGGTAGACGCGATTGAGGCCATGGGCATCAGCCCACTGCGATTCCTTGTCGCGCCGCGCCTGCTCGCACTCTTCTCGCTCATGCCGTGCCTCGCGATCATCGCGAGCGCGGCCGCGATCCTCGCCACGGCGTTAATCTCGCGCGCTTACTTCAACATCGCCTTTGTTTACTTCAACGATCTCGTCCTCGGC
>JBKJKL010000273.1:0-10765 GCA_046597485.1 Chthoniobacterales bacterium | reverse complement strand
GTCTTCTACGGACGCTACTCGATTCACGAGGTCTGGCTGCTGATCTTCTCGCAACTTTTCATCCTCGGAATTCTGGGACTCTGGCGGGTCGGCAGCGCGCGCTATCTCTGGTGCGCGGGCATGGGCGTCTTCGGGATGATTCTGACAAAGGAGACCTACATCATCCATCTCGCCTGCGCGGCCCTCGCGCTCCTCGTGGCCTGGATTTCCCACAAGATGACCGAAGCCGAAGACGCGCCGTGGACCCGTCAGACGTGGACCTACGGAAACCTCGTTGCGGTGGTCGCGGTCGGCTGCGCCGCGCTTGTCATCTTCTACTCCGGCACGTTTATGAACATGAAGGGCGTGGCCGGTTTGTATGAGACCTTCGGCACTTGGTTCGCCACTGGGAAGAATGGCAATGGCCACGAAAAGCCGTGGTACTTCTGGCTGAGATTGATCGGGCAATACGAGCCCGCGGTCGCGCTCGGCCTAGTCGCCTGCGTGGCCAGCCAGTTCCTTCGCAATCTCCAGCTACGCTATCTCGCGATCTACGGCGTCGGCACGCTCGTGGCCTACAGCATCGTCCATTACAAGACGCCGTGGTGCGTCATCAGCATCGTCTGGCCGATGCTATTCCTCTTCGGCGCCGGCATCCTCGCGCTCGAGGCAAAAGTTCGTTACGCGGGGCGTATCCTGGCCGTGCTCGTCCTCGCCATTTCCCTCGGGCTCTGCATTCGGCTGAACTTCTACCGCTGCACGACCGACACCGAGCCCTACGTCTACGTCCAGTCCTACAACGACGTCTTTAAACTTGAGCCCATCCTGACGCTGGCGAGCAAGAACCCGACTTACTATCAACTCGTCGGCCACATGGTGCGGACGAGCGCCTATCCGATTCCGTGGATCTTGGGCGACTTCCCGCGCGTCGGCTATTACGAGCACGATACTCTCCCCTCGCCGATCGATGCCGACTTCCTCCTCGTGCAGGAGGACAAGATTGCGGACATCGAGTCGAAGCTGAAGGGCGCCTACTACACGATGCCGCTCACCATCCGGCCCTACCAGGACACCTCGAAGCTCTACCTCAGCGCGCGCGTCTTTCACGAATTCTTCCCCGGCCGCGTCCCCGACTTCATCGGCCAGGGCAAAGGCTGATGGCGCTCTCCCCGCCACGTCTGCGCACGCGATGAAGCTGCTCACCGGCGGGCTCACCTTCGTCAACGCAGCTGCGATCAGCGCGCTCTTGCTCGGGAGTATTTTCGGCGGGCTCGGGATGCAAACCGCGGCGCTTTCTTTCGAGTTCGCGCTCGTCATCGCGATCACCGCGGCGGTGCAAACACGCGACCGCCCGCGCGCCCCGCTTTTGCCTAACGAGCGGTGGTGCTTCTGGCTCATCGCGGCCGCTTTCGCCTTCTTCGCTTTCCGTTCCTTCTGCTGGCTCGTCTTCATCGATGGCAACCAGCTCAAGGTGCAATCGCCGAATAATCTCGGCGACCTCGCGCTCCACCTCACCTACATCAAAAACTTCGCCCTTGGCGTGCCGCTTTGGCCGGAGAATCCGATCCACTTCGCGAGCCGCATGCGCTATCCGGCCGGGACGGATTTGTTCAATGCGCTGCTCGCGCTCGTGAACATCGACGTCATTCACGGCCTGATCTGGGCCGGCCTCCTTGGCAGCCTTGCCACCTTCTATGCGCTCTATCGCTGGGGTGGATCATTCACCGTCGCCGGCTTCCTTTTTAACGGCGGTGTCGTCGGCCTGCAGATCTTCCAGACGTGGAAGTTTCTCGATTACCAGGACGACAAAACGATCGCCTGGAAAAGCCTCCCCCTCACCATGCTGGTCACGCAGCGCGGACTGCTCTACGCCCTGCCCGCCGGCCTGCTCCTGCTCTGCCAGTGGCGCGCCAAATATGTCGCAGCGGCGGAGGAAACCGGCGAGCGCCGGGCGCCGTTGCCGCTCTGGGTGGAGATTTCGCTCTACGCGTCGATGCCGCTCTTCCATCTGCACACCTTTATCGCGCTCAGCCTGGTCGCGGCCTGGCTCTTCGTCATCGGCCAAGGACCGGCGCGCAAGGGACTGCTCGTCGTAGTCGGCAGCGCGCTCCTGCCCGCGACCTTCTTTGTCTGGACGATCACCGATCACTTCCAAGCGCGCTCGTTGCTCGAATGGAAACCGGGCTGGGTCCAGCACACGGGCGACTTCGCGTCGCCCTTCGTCATTTTTTGGATCCGCAACTTCGGGCTCTGGCCGTTCTTCGTTCTCGGCCTGCTCGGCTTCGTCCTTTGGCAGAACCGCGGACTCGACCGGCTGCGGCGCCATCCCGCCCTCGCCTTCCTCGCCCCGGCGACGCTTCTTTTTCTCGTCGCCTGCCTCGTGAAAACGGCGCCATGGGAATGGGACAACATCAAGATCATCATCTGGGCCTACCTGATCATGCTGCCGTTTCTCTGGAGCGAATTGCTCGGGCGGCTGCCGCCCGCAGTTCGCATCTCCTGCTGCTTCGTCCTCTTTGCTTCCGGCTTCGTTTCTTTGTTCGGCGGGCTGCTTGGCAACCGCAGCGGCTACGGGCTGGCGGAACGCGCCGAAGTCGATGGCGCGGGGATGGCCTTGCGCAGACTACCCGCCGAAGCGCGCTTCGCCGCGCAGCCCGACTACAACCACCCGCTCCTGCTCAACGGCCGCAAAGTTGCGCTCGGCTACCTCGGCCATGTCTGGACGCAAGGCTTCGACTACACGCGACCCTTGCAGCAGCTCAACGCGCTCCTCGATGGCCAGCCGGGCTGGCGCGAGAACGCGCGTGCGCTCCAGTCTCGCTACCTCTTTTGGGGTCGCGAGGAAGTGAAGAACCATCCCGCGAGCACGCGCCCGTGGGAGAAGGAGACGCGCCTAGTAGCCCGCGGCCCGTGGGGCGCCGTTTACGACTTGGAAGCCGATCCGCAGGCGGCCGGCGAAGAGAGCGAGTAAACTCCCGCGCATCGGCGCGGTCCGTTCCCGGCCGAGCACGAGCTGCCGGACGTTCAGTTTTTGCGCGACGTAAAACGGGACGCCGCGGTCGTTGTTAAAGTCGTTCGAGTTTGCGAAGACGATCAGCTTCACGCCCGGACCGGCGGCGCGGAAGAAACGCACGATCATTTCCGCCGCGAACTCGCGCCGCAAAATCTCCGCACGATACGCGACGGCGCTCCCGCGATTCGCCAACCCTTCCGCATACACTTCGTAACTCGGCACCTTGTAGCCGGTCGGGACGATGGCTTGCTCTTCCGCGCTGAGCGGTGCGTTCGCGGCGAACTTTTCCGTGATCGGCTGCGGCATACGCAGGGCAAGGAAGGCGACACGGCTGTCGCGCAACACAGCCCGGCAATGTTCCCGCGCGCGCCCGCTGCCGGCGAGATCGAGTTTGCGGATCAGCTCATCGCGCCGCACGCCTTCCGGGGCGAGCGCGTCGAGCGTGGCCTGCTGCGTGGCATCAATCAAGTCCCACGCGATCGCGTAGCTCGTGCCGCTCTGCTGCGCGGCCTCGAGCAAGAGCGCGGCTGGCTCCGACTTGGCGCCGGAAGCGGCGCGTTCGCCCGGAAAGTAAACCACGTCCGCCTGCTCAAGGAGCGCGGCGTAATCCGTCCCAGCCGCCGGCTGGCCTCCATGCTCCATGGCCGCTTGTTTCGGAAGCGGCGGCTTCCCGGAAAAAAAAGCACAACCAGTCATCACGCACAGGCCTGCGCCGACCAGCATCTGCCGCAAAAAAATCTTCGCCACGGCGCGCTAGATCTGGACTTCCTGCGGCGAAAACTCGCGACGAGTGACCGCCTCGCGGAAGCGCTCCACCGTCCGCCAGCCAGCTGCGAAAATGCGACAGCCGATGCGGAAAGTGCGCCGCCAGGTTACGCCGGAAACTTTCTGCTCGCCGGCAATGCGTTCGCGCTCCGCGACTGAAATCTCAATCGTCGGCGCGCCCAGCAAAGCCGCGGCGACCTGCGCTTCGATCGTCCAGCCAAAGGTCATCTCGCGCGGCGCAATCGTCTGGAAGAGGCTGCGCTCGATCAGGCGGAAAGGGGCGAGATCGCGAAAGAAGCGGCGGCCAAGCAGTCCAGCCCACAGGCCTAACGAGACGTTGGCCACGACGTGCGACCAGCCCATCACCCGCCAGTTCGCCCGCCGGGTGGTGCGGGCGCCGAGGACCATCCGGTAACCCTGTTCATGCGCCGCCACCAGCGCCGCGAGATCGTGCGGATCGCTCGCGCCGTCGCCGGCAAAGAAAACGTAGGCATCGATCGCCGGCTCCGCCCGGAGAAGCGCATCGATCGCCGCCCGGCAGCCATGGCCGTAACCACGCGCTACTGTCTCCGCCACGATGACTGGATAACGCCGCGCGATCTCCGCGGTGCGATCGCTCGAATCGTTCACCCCGACGGCGATGGCGAACCGTGCCGGGTCGATCGTCGCGAGCAGTTCCTCGAGCACGGGCGCGAGGCATTCCTCTTCGTTGCAAACGGGGATGATGATCCCGATGCGCGATCGCTCCGGCTGCTCGGCGTAAAAATTCTCCATGGCCTCTTAGGCCAAGGATAGAACCAACTGGCCTTCCGCGACAGTGGCCTCGCCCACGCTCGCTTGCACCTTGAATTGCAGGAGGCCGCCCATCTCGCCCGCCTTTTCTGCGCGGAGGCGGATCCGCTCCTCCGGGCGCACCGCGCGGAGGAATTTCATGCTCCGGATGGCGGAGAGGAGGAACTTCGGCCGCTCCCCTTCCGCATGGCCGGAGGCGGCTGCGATCCCCGCGGTCTGCGCGAGCGCTTCAGTGAGGATCACGCCCGGCACGAGCGGATTGCCCGGAAAATGGCCAGCGAACATCGGATCGTCCGCGGCGAAGGTGGTGGCGCATTCCGCGGCGACGCCGGCTTCGAGCGAGACGATTTCTTGGACGAAAACGAACGGCGGCCGATGCGGCAGGCCGAGGCTGGCGGAAGCGTCAGCCACGCGCTCAGCCGTTAACGAAATAGACGAACTTCCAGCTTCCGTTCACCCGCCGAATTCCGGCGCGGTAGCCATCGTAGTCCACCGCTGGATTCGCGAACTGCGGCGGCGCAACCATGAAGTCGTCCTTCTTCGCGAAGTTCTCATCGATCACGCCCTCGAGCTCCGGCCAGAGGCCGTTCTCTTCCCAGTACTGGAAGACGCCCTCGCCTTTCTTATCCTGCTCCGTGGTGGAGCCCATGTGAAAAGCAAAGTCGGACGACATCATGGAAGCGATCGTTTGCAGGTCGTGCGCGTGGATCGCTTTGCGCAGGCGGCCGAGAAAGGCGTTGAAATCCTGCTGGCCCTCTTGTTGCGCGAGCGGCTCCTCCTGCTTCGTCGGCGCGGCCTTTTCCTTCCGGTTCTTTTTAAAAAGCGAGCAGCCGGTGAAAGCCAGCAGGACGAGCAGGAGAGCGGTCGTGGTTCTTACCATGGCAAGGACACGTCTTGGCAGTTTGTCTGCGCGCATTCAAGGCTGCGCTGCGACGACTTCGCCGCGGCGGCGGCGCTGCAGCGGATGCTGGATGAAAATGAAATACATCGTGCTCAGGACATCGGCCAATGCTGCCGGAGGACTCGTTAGGCGGCCGCGGCCACTGCGCAAGCCGGCAAAGACGCTCTCCGCCGTCAACTCCGCCGGGCGCGGGATGCTGGTGTAGTGCGCCCCAAAGGCGCTGAGCTGGTGCGCATCGGAAGTAGCGAGGAGCGGCTTGCCGTGCGCCGCCGCCACTTTCCGCGCGGGACGGTTCCGATCGAACACGCCCTTGTGGAAATGGCAGATCTCGATGCCGTCGAAGCAATCGATATTTGCCAGCAACCGCTCGCGGCCGATCGAGCCGCCGATCATGTAGAACGGGTGCGGCGCAAAGGTGAAAAGGGTATCGCCCCGCGCCGCGCGCAAGCGCCGGACATCGTCAAAATTCCGCAGGGCCGCTGCTTCCTCCGGCGAGATATTCAGCAGGACGATGTCCGCTCCGCCGAGCCGCATCTCCGCGGCGCGGATGAGGAGGATGCCCATCGCGGCCGCGTCATCGAAGACTTCGCGGCGATTGAAGACCGCATCGTGCAGGGTGATCGCGAGCACCTCGATGCCGACCTCTTTGGCGCGCTCGAGCAGTTCGTGCGCGGAGTAATCGAGCGTGTCCTTCGGATCGTCGAGGGTATGGATGTGCAGATCGAGCTTGATCCAGTCCTCCATCGCCGCAGGCATCGCGCAACGTCAAAGCAGGAGCGTTGCCATTCAACCGGCGCTTCTTTGCGCGCTGCTTCTTGCTTTCCCGTTTTCCTGATTACATTTGGGCGGCGCAGTTCGCGCCTACCCCGCTCGGGTGGTGAAATGGCAGACACGTACGTTTGAGGGGCGTATGCCGCAAGGCATGGGGGTTCAAGTCCCCCCCCGAGCACTTCCTTACAGCCGCACCACGCGGTAGAACCGCGCGGCAGGCTCTGGGCGGCTGTGACTGCCGGAAAGCACTACCGCCGGACCACGACCGGCGTCCCGACCCGGACCGCGTTGTAGAATTGGCGCGCGCGCCAGTAGGGCAGGCGGATGCAGCCATGCGAAGCCGGCTCTCCCGGCAGATAGCCGGCGTGCAAGCCGTAGCTCGGGAGGAACTCGACAAAAAAAGGCATCGGCGCACCGCGGTAATGCGCACCGCGCGGACGACGCTGCCGCCGCACGTCGATATTCGCTTTCACGACGCCGCCGCGGGAGTTGACGTAATCGCCGTAGAGGCTCGAGCGATGGTCCTCGTCTTTGCGGATGACACTGAACCGTCCCACCGGGGTGCGATGACCTTCGCGTCCGCTGGAGATGCGAGAGCGCGCCGCGACATGCTGGCCGCGATAGAGCGAGGCTTCCTGGTCACTCAGATCGATCACGATCCGCGCGCGACCTTCGTGCCGCTCCGGCAGATGCGTCGCAACAAGATCGCCGACCGTCGAGCAAGCGTTCAGGGCCAGAGCCGCGAGACCGACGAAAAAAAGCGCGCACCGTTTCACAAAAGCAGATCGTGCCGCCGGCATGCGGCGCGTGCAGAGCCCGCGCGTAGCGACGCGACGAACCATCCCGCGGCGCTCCCCGAGTATGTGCTACCGGGTTACGGGCTCTTCTCGAACTTCATCGCCACGCCATTCATGCAATAGCGCAGGCCGGTCGGCCGCGGGCCGTCGTCGAAGACATGTCCAAGGTGACCGCCGCAGCGTTCGCAGAGGACTTCGGTGCGGGTGCCAAAGAATGACCGGTCCTCTTTCGTGTCGACCGCATCTTTCGAAATCGGCTCGTAAAAGCTTGGCCAGCCGGTGCCCGAATCAAACTTCGCCGCAGAGTTGAAGAGTTCCTTATCGCAGGCCGCGCATTTAAAAACGCCCGGCTCGTGCACCTTGTTCAGCGGGCTGGCAAAGGGCCGCTCCGTGCCCTGCCCGCGTAGCACTCGATATTGTTCGTCGCTCAGCTGCGCCCTCCATTCGGCATCGGTCTTGGTGATTTTATCGCTCATTTTTAATGGAGTTGGCGGCGCGCTTTGCCCAAGGACCATGACTGCGGAGACAAGGGCGAACAAGGGTAAGAGTGCACACTGGATGGTTCTGAGTTTCATGATTTTATAGGGGTGAGAGAACCAATTGACCCCGGTATTCCGCGGATGATCCGTTTCGGAAAGGGAAATGGATTCATTGAATCCATCCGCCGGTCGCTTGAAGCGGCTCCAACTCCCCTGCGGTTGTAATCCAGGCGACCAGCGCCGTCCGGCTGTTAGGCGGCAATGGGGCGTCCGTTTGCGCGAGACTCAGGCTGGCGCGGCCTGCGTCCATTTTTGCGCTCGCGAGCGCGAGGACTACGAAATCGTGCTGCAGTTTTCGGCCGCGGTTCTCGCCCGCTTTGACTTGAGTGAACAACCCAAAGCCCAGCCGCGCGACGTGCAACTCCAGCGGACGCGCCGCGTCGTTCGCCGGTTCAAATTGGGCCGTGACCGCAACGCCATTCGCCATCGCCACGCGCAAGATGCCCGGCAGCTCGCGCGCCGCCGCGGGCGCGCCATCATTGTGCCATTCGCGCCCGTCCAGGACGAAGCCGGGCGTGTAAACGCTCCCACTGCGCCAGGCGGCGGAGTAACGATATTGCCGTTCTGTCCAGGCTTTCGCCGCGTAGGGATCGCGCCAGCCGAGCCGATCCCAATAGTCGACGTGAAAGGCGAGCGGCGCGAAGTCCTGCCAGAGCCGCGGCGAATCCTGCAACCGACTAAGCCAGGCCTCGGCCGGCGGGCAGC
Organism: Chthoniobacterales bacterium; assembly: GCA_046597485.1. Classification (GTDB taxonomy): domain Bacteria; phylum Verrucomicrobiota; class Verrucomicrobiia; order Chthoniobacterales; family UBA10450; genus JACCTI01. Next base: position 2,503 of record JBKJKL010000273.1, on the reverse strand, counting down.
TACTGCAGCCCTCGGAAGTGTACAATTCGAGCAGCCGCGTTTTGTTCGGCCGACTCTCGAAGTGGATGTCCCCTGCGCGGATGTTTGCCGCAAGCAGGGACAAAGCTGAAACAACGACACCACAGGTGGCAAGGAGCTGACGCATGCCGATAAGAGCGCATCGACTGCGCAATATTCCACAGGGGGGAATAATCCCGCGCCGCGTTCGCTCGTATCTCACCGGGAGCAGTCGCCGCTTCTATGATCCTCCGCCTTTTCACTCGCAGCGCCTTTCCACCACGATTAAGAATCACCCCGTGGCGCCAGATTCTGCACAGCCGGTCGAGGAATTCTATCAGCCGCTCTACCGCTTCGCGCTCTCGCTCAGCCGGAACCACTCGGATGCGGGCGACCTTGTCCAGCAGACCTTCTACATCTGGGCGGCGAAAGGGCACCAGTTGCGCGAGAAGTCGAAAGTGAAAACGTGGCTTTTCACCACGCTCTACCGAACTTTCCTCGCGCAGCGCCGGCGCGATGAGCGATTCGTCACCACCGAGGACGAGTCGGAGTTTGTGGAACCGCAGCACATCCCGGCCTCCATCGTGAATGCGCTCGATGGCGCCATCGTGCAGGACGCCTTGCAAAATCTCGATGAGCGTTACCGTGCGCCGGTCACCTTGTTTTACCTGCAGCAACACTCCTATCGCGAGATCGCGGAGATTCTCGAAATTCCCATCGGCACCGTGATGTCGCGCATCTCGCGCGGCAAAGCCGCCCTCCGCGAGGGCTTGAGCGACGCCGCGGCGGCAGCGGGGAGGAAGATCGTCCAAATGGAAGGCGAACCGAGCCATGGATAACAAGGAGACGCGCGCTCTCTTGAGTGTTTACCGCGCGGGCGAATCATCTGCGGAGGAAGCGCGTCTGCTTGAGGCGCGCGCCCAGGCGGAGGCCGATCCTGAGTTGGCGCGCTGGTGGAGCGAGGAACAAGAACTCGACCGCCTCATCTCCGCGAAGCTAGCCTCCACCCATCTGCCCGCGGGTTTGCGGGAGCGTTTAGCCTCCGCGAAAACGGAGTCCCGTCCGAGCGCTCTCCGCTCCCACTGGCGCCGGACTGCGCTGCTGGCCGCCGCTTCCATCGTGGCGCTCGCCGTGCTCTTTAGTTCGTGGCGCGGCCCCTTCCAACCCGCCGCCTCGATGGCCGATTTCCGCGACGAGATGGTCAGCTTCATCAAGGTCGCGCCGAACCTCGAGCTCGAGTCGTCCGAGTTCGCGCGCCTGCAACATTTCCTCGCCCAGGCCAAGGCGCCCGCGCAGTTTTCCGTCCCCACGCCTTTGCAAAAATTCCAGCCGGTCGGCTGTCGGGTGTTACGCTTCCGCGCCCGCAACGTCTCACTCGTTTGCTTCCAACTCGGCGGCGGTCGACTCGCGCATTTGTTTGTCACTGAGACGAAAAACTTGCGCGCGAGTGGGAGCGCGGCCGCGCCCGATTTTGTCGCGGAAAAAGATTGGATGACCGCAACCTGGAGCCAGGACGGCCAGACGTTTCTGCTGACCGTGCAAGGCGACCGCGCCGCGCTCGAAAAGTTTCTCGGTCCATCCTGATGCCGCAGGTCGTCCTCGAGGAGACCCGCGAAAAGTGCTCGTTCCCCCACTCCATTTAAGAGGGGCGGCTGCCCGTTCGGACGGCCTGATGGCTCTTGCATGCCGCAGTGCTGCGTGGCATATCAGCACCCTCGCAGCCGCCGCGTTGCGCTCCCTCTATGCCACCCGTTACGCGCCTTACTACGAACACCGCCGAAGTCGATCCGAGCATCGAGACCGAGGTGCTCTGGATGAAATACAAAACTCCGATCATCGCGCTCGCGCTCCTCTTGCTCGTGGGCGGTGCGCTCTACGGCGGCTATGTTCTCTATACGAACCATCGCGACGATGCCGCGGCGACCGAACTCGCGCAGGCGAAAGATCTCGCCGGCTACCAGAAAGTACTGAGCGATTATAGCAACGCCCCGGCCGCGTCGAGCGCCGCCCTGATGGCGGCTGCGGAGCAGCGCAAGGCGAAGCAGTTCGCGGAATCGAACACTACTCTCCAGAAATTCATCTCCTCACATCCGAAGCACGAGCTGGCCACGACCGCGCAGATGGCGGTGGCCGCGAATCTCGATTCGCTCGGGAAACCCGACGAGGCAATGGCGCAATATCAGCGCGTCGCGGCGGAGCATCCGCGGGATTACAACGCGCCCTTCGCGCTCCTCGGCCAAGTCCCGCTCCTGAAGGCAAAGGGTCAGATCGACCAGGCTCGGCAGGTGTGCGAAACGGTCCTGACCCAGTATCGCGAGAGCGAAGCGAGCGGAGAAGCTTCGCGTTACCTGCGCACTCTTAAGTCGCCGGTGGCAGCCGCTCCCGTAGCGTCGGCTCTGCCCGCGAGCACGGTGGCTCCGGCTACGCCAACGCCGACCGCCAGCGTCGCGGCAGCGGCTTCCGCCTCTCCGAGCGCAAAGGCAAAGAAGTAGTAGCAGGTTCTAGG
>JBKJKL010000224.1:0-5780 GCA_046597485.1 Chthoniobacterales bacterium | reverse complement strand
ACCTGCCAGACGGCTCGCTCGTTCCGCGCACCCAGCCGAATGCTCTGCTCCATGATCCGGTCGAGGCAGCGAACCGCGTCTTCGGCATGCTGCGCGAGAACAGGGTGCGTGCGGTCGACGGCAGCGAAGTGACGGTGGAAGCGGACACGATCTGCGTGCACGGCGACACGCCGGGCGCAGTCGCCTTTGCGCGCGAACTCCGGCTGGCCCTGCACCAGATGGGTGTGGTCGTAGCCGCGGCGAGGACCTGACCGATGGAATCTGGGGAAAAAGACAGCGTGGGAGAGCCGCGGCTCGCGCACTCGTTAGGCCAGCTCGACGCGACCATGATCGTGATCGGGTCGATGATCGGCTCCGGCATCTTTCTCACTTCGGCCGAGTCGGCGCGGCTGATCGGCGCGCCCGGCTGGCTGCTGCTCGCCTGGGCGCTCGCTGGATTGCTCACGATCACCGGGGCGCTCTGCTGCGCGGAGCTCTCCGCGATGATGCCGCGCGCCGGCGGGCAATACGTTTTCCTTCGCGAAGCTTACAACCCGCTCTGCGGTTTCCTTTTTGGATGGGCGATTTTTCTCGTCATCCAAACCGGGACGATCGCGGCCGTGGCAGTGGCGTTCGCGCGCTTCACGGCGGTTTTCTTTCCATCGATCAACGGGACGAATTTCCTCGTCGCGCCGATCCATCTCGGCGGCAGCTACGCGATCAGCTTGTCGACGGAGCAACTCGTCGCTGTCGCAATGATCCTGCTCCTGACCTGGATGAACACGCGCGGGCTTCAGCTCGGAAAGTTGGTGCAGAACAGTTTCACCTTCGCGAAGACGGTCGCACTCATCGGCCTGATCGTGGTCGGGCTCGCGCTCGGCTGGAAGGCAACGAGCGCGGCGCACAGCGCAGCGTGGTGGAACTCGAGCGCGAACGGTTGGCTGCCGCAGGTCGCGCAGCCGGGGCTGGCGGCGACCGGCTCGCTCGCGCTCCTCCTGTTGCTCGGGCGCGCGATGGTCGGGCCGCTCTTTGCCCAGTCGGCTTGGAACAATGTGACCTTCACCGCGGGGGAAGTGCGCGAGCCGGGCCGGGCGCTGCCGCGCGCGCTGCTCATCGGCTGCGCAGTCGTGGTGACGCTCTACCTCCTCGCGAACCTGGCTTACATCGCGACGCTCTCGTTACCCGAAATCCAGCAGGCGCCGCAGAATCGCGTGGCCGTCGCGGCGATGCATGCGGTCCTCGGTCCGCCCGGCACGATCCTGATGGCGATCGCGATCATCATTTCCACGTTCGGCTGCAACAACGGGCTCATCCTGGCCGGGGCACGTGTCACTTATGCGATGGCGCGCGATGGGCTTTTCTTCCGCGCCGCGGGAAGGCTGAACGCGCGCCAGGCCCCGGCGGTCGCGCTCGTCGCGCAAGGCGTCTGGACCGCGCTGCTGACCTTGCCGCGCACCATTCAAATCGATCGCACGAGCGGCGCGGTGACCTACGGGAATGTCTACACGCAGCTTCTTGAGTACATCATTGCGGTCGACCTCGTTTTTTACATGCTGATGGTCGGCGCGGTCATCGTGCTGCGGAAACGCTGGGCCGATACCGCGCGTCCCTATCGGACGTGGGGCTACCCGCTGACGCCGCTGATCTACCTGAGCCTGGCCGGGCTGCTCGTGCTCGATCTCATCTACCTCGCGCCGGCCACTGCGGGCGTTGGCTTTCTCATCGTGCTGACCGGCGTGCCGGTTTATCTGGCGTGGCGGAAACCGGCGGCGCGTTAGTAACGCGGGACAGACGGGTCGATCTCGACGGACCAAGCGTCGATCCCGCCGGCAAGATTTGCGGCGTGTTCGAAACCGGCGTTCTGCAGAATCCCAACCGCGTGGGCGCTGCGCACCCCGGCGTGACAGTGCAGGACGAGGTCCTTGTCGCGCGGCAGCTCGTCGAGTCGCGACGGTAATTCGCCGAGCGGGATCAGCTTCGCGCCTTCGATCCGCGCGATCTCGTATTCCGCCGGCTCGCGCACATCGATCAGCTCAAACGGCTCGCCCGCGTCCCGGCGGCGCTTCAATTCATGCACGTCGATCTCGACCATCTGCTCACGATCCGGCGAGGGCGCCGTGCCGCAAAAAATTTCGTAATCGATCGGCGCAATGATGGTCGGATGCTCGCCGCAAACCGGGCACTCCGGATCGCGGCGGAGCCGGAACTCGCGAAACTTCATCTTTAGCGCGTCGAAGTGCAGAAGGCGGCCGGCGAGCGAATCGCCCAGGCCGAGGATGAGCTTGATCGCCTCGATCGCCTGGATCATCCCGATGATCCCGGGCAAGACGCCGAGCACGCCGGCTTCGGCGCAATTTGGGACGGTGCCGGCAGCGGGTGGCTCGGGAAAGAGACAGCGGTAACACGGCCCGCTGAGATGTGGCGCGAAGACGCTCGCCTGGCCGTCGAAACGGAACACGGAGCCGTAAATGTTCGGTTTGCGCGCGAAAACGCAGACATCGCTGGAGAGGTAGCGGGTAGGGAAGTTATCGGAGCCGTCGACGACGAGGTCGTAGTCGCGCACGAGCTCGAGGGCGTTCTCTGCGGTGAAGCGCGTCTCGTAGAGTCGGAGGGCGACGTGCGGGTTCACCTCGCGGAGCCGCGCGGCAGCGGACTCGAGCTTAGTCCGGCCGACGTCGCTCGTTCCGTGCAGGAGCTGGCGCTGCAAATTCGAGAGCTCCACGCGATCGGCATCGACGAGGCCCAGGGTGCCGACGCCAGCGGCGGCGAGATAGAGGGCGGAGGGCGAGCCGAGACCGCCCGCGCCGATGCAGAGGATGCGGGCCGCCTTTAGGCGCCGCTGCCCGGCGAGCGTGACCTCTGGCATGATCAGATGCCGCGAGTAGCGGGCGCGCTCGTCGTTTGTCAGGTCGACTTCGGCGAACCGCGTTTCGTCAATGATGCTCATGATGCTTTCACCAGCGCCCAATTGATGCCGACGATGCGCGCGTCTGCGAAACGCTTGATGGACTTTGGAAAGGAGAGATAACGCGCGCCTTTGCGTTCGCAGAAATCCGCGACGCCGAAATCGGTCCCGGCGTCTGTCTGTTGCACGGTGAGGATGCGATAATTTTTGCGGAGCGACTGGAGCTTTCGGTCGGCCTTTGGTTCGACCCAGAGGGTGTAGACCTCGGGTGCGCCGGCCTTCTCGACCAGTTCGGCGAAACGAAAAGTTTTCACTTTGACCAACTTCACGGCGTCGCCCGCACCTTCGCCGGAAAAAGAAAAGTCCGCCAGAGAACTACGGCAAAGAGGATCAGACTACCGTTGCTGCATTCCTGCCCTGGCGGGATTCGTTAGTCCGCAATCCATAGCCCCTGACGGAGACCCAAGGTGGGCGAAAGCGACGCGCCGCGCAAGTGGAGGGAAAGCGTGGACAGCACTGGTGGGTTCTGTTTGCATCGCGCCCGTGAAATTTCTCGTCCTCTGCGCTCTCGCGCTCGCCTGCGCCTCGTGCACCACGCTGGAAAACCGGCGAGATCTTTACCGATCGCCGGCGGAAGGTTATGAGGCTTTCTTCCCGCATCCGCCGCCGACCCGGCTGCCCGCGGGCAACCCGCGCGCGGGAGCATTGAACGTGGCCGTGCCGCAAGCGCACGGCGTGATCACATTCCCTGAAGAACCGGCGCTGCCGGAAGAGGGGAGATAACAGAAACGGCGCAGGCGCCGTGAAGGGAAAGCCGGCGGGCGGCTACGCGAAAGGGAGATTCGCCATGATGCGCTTCATGTCGGTCTTGTCGACGACCTGAGCTTTTGCCATCTGGCGCTTCCGTTTCGAGCTCTTGCTGGAGAGGAGATGGCGACGCGACGCTTGCTGACGCAACACCTTGCCCGTGCCAGTGATTTTGAATCGCTTCGCGACTGCTTTCCGCGTCTTACTGCGGGCGATGGACTTCGGCATAGGGCGCGGAAGATAGTGGGAATCGAGCGCGAGACAACTGCTTTCCTAATCGGAATAGGCCTCGAGATATTTGATCCCGGAGCCGGTATTAAAGACGACAATCCGCTCCTCCGGCCGGATCTGCCCGCGCTCGAGCAGGGGCGTGAGGGCGGCAAAGCAGGCCGCGCCTTCCGGGGCCACGAAGAGCCCCTCGGCCGCGCCGACTTCGCGGGTCACGCGGATCATCTCCGCATCGTCGATCGCGATCGCGCCACCGCCCGACTCGCGCAGGATGCGCAACATAATGAAATCGCCCACCGCTTTCGGGACGCGCAGGCCGGAGGCGACGGTGTGCGCATTGGGAAACTCGGGTGCGAAATCCTCCCCGGCTTCGAAGGCGCGCACGATGGGAGCGCAGCCGCTCGCCTGCACAGTGAACATGCGGGGCCGCTTCGAGTCGATCCAGCCGAGCGTCTCCATCTCGTCGAACGCTTTCCACATTCCGATCAAGCCAGTGCCGCCGCCTGTCGGGTAGATGACCACGTCGGGGAGTTTCCAGTTAAGCTGCTCCGCTAATTCGTAGCCGAGGGTCTTCTTCCCCTCCACGCGATAAGGCTCCTTCAGGGTGGACATCTCGAACCAGCCTTCTGCCGCCTTCCGCCGGCCAATTTCAGCGCCGCAATCGGTGATGAGCCCGTCGATCAAGGTGACGTGGGCACCGACTTCGCGGCACTCGATGATGTTCGCGCGCGGCGTGTCGCGCGGCATGAAGACGTGCGCTTCGAGGCCAGCGCGCGCGGCGTAGGCAGCCATCGCACCCCCGGCGTTACCGGCGCTCGGGACGGCGAGCTTGGTTACGCCGAGAAATTTCGCCATCGAGACGGCGGTGGTCATGCCGCGCGCCTTGAAGCTCTGCGTCGGGTTCACTGATTCGTCTTTCACCAAGAGATTGCGCAGACCGAGACGCTCGCCGAAACGCCGCGCGCTCAGGAGAGGAGTGCCGCCTTCGCCAAGCGAAACCGGCTCCACGTCGAGCGGTAGCGGGAGGACTTCGCGATATCGCCAAAGCGACCGCTCGCGTCCCACTAAGGCTTCGCGGGTAAAGGTGCGGCCCGCTGCCTTCAGGTTATAGACCGGAAAGAGCGGCTTTTGGCATTTGTTGCAAAGATTTTGTTGTGAGCGCCAGTCATGCTCGCTGCCACAGAGGGTGCATTCGAGATGTGTCAAAAACATAGGAGACGTTCCTCGCGCGGACGGTCATCGTCCACTCGCGAAATCACACCGCCATCGCTGTATTCCATACACACATGGAGTCTCGCTATTACGATGGGAGATCAAAAACATGGGAAAACCCTGAAAAAAGTGTTGTAGAAATAATTCCGTCGAGGCAGTCTCCCTTTCCGAGCAACCGATTCCCACAGGCTCGACCAACCTTATACCCCCAATGAAAAAACTCGTTTCTGGATTCCAAAAGGCGACCTCTGTCGCGACGTCGATTAGCTTAATGGCAGCGTTCAGCGCTGCCGCGGCGTTCTGGTTCGCGACCGGCCCGTCCGGCACGGCGCAGGGCACCTGTCAGGTCTGCCATAAGCGTCAGTTCACACTCACGTTTCCCTGCACCAGTCTCGAATACGTTCGGCACCTGGATCATGGGGATGCGATGGGACCTTGCATGATCACGCCGGTTAGTAATCCCTAACCGCAAACCGGGTCAATTGCCGGTTCCACCCGCCGGCAGGTCGCGTCCTTCGTCCCCTTCGCGGCTGTGAATCCGGTCTATCGCAGGCCTGCGTTACTGTGTGCTATTCTGCTTGGGCTGGGGTTGATTTTTCTCCAGGCTTTTATCGGGGGAAGAGTTTTGCTTTTTGGGCTTCCCGGCTTC
>JBKJKL010000030.1:0-11774 GCA_046597485.1 Chthoniobacterales bacterium | reverse complement strand
TGATTGTTGACGGCCACAGCGCGATCTTCGCCTGGCCCGAGTTGCGCCAGCTGCACAATCGCCGCACCTCGCTCGCACGCGACGCTTTGGTGCGTTATCTGCGCGATTACCAGGACTGGACCGGCGTCCGGGCCGTGGTCGTGTTCGATGGTAAAGGCGAGACGATCGACGTCTCTGCCGAGCCGGGGGAGATTCAAGTCTTCTATTCTCGCGCCGGTCAGACAGCCGACAGCGTCGTGGAGCGACTCGCCAGCCGATACGCTGGCAAATTCCGGCTGCTCGTGGCGACGAACGATTTTCTCGAGCAGGAAACCGCGGCCGCGGCGGGCGCAGAGTGTATTTCCGTCGCAGGCCTGCGCTCGATGCTCGAGGAAGCGCGGGGAGGCAAACGTTAGGCAGCGCCGGCGAGTTGCGGCGCGCGCCGCGCCTCATGCCGGGCGCGTTGCTGGCAAGTCGCGAGCACGCGCGAAAGCACGCAGTAGAGCTGCTCGATCGGGAGGCTCTTGCTCACGTAGCCATTGGCTCCGGCGCGCAGCGCAGCATGCATCCGTTCCTCGTCGTAGCCGACGCCGGTGAAGACAATTATCGGGAGATTTTCTTTCCGCTCGCGGATGAACTTGATCAGCGAAATGCCGTCGATCGTCGGCATGTTCAGGTCCACGATAGCGACTTCACAGTCGTTCCGCTCTAGCCAGGCAGCAGTGCTAAAGCCCTCGCTCAGCGGCTCGCAGGTGTGCCCCTTCTGCCGAAGGTAGGTCACGAGAAATTTTGCGATCGCAGGATCGTCATCGATAATCAGGAATTGGGCAGACACGCGGTGATGGAGATTCATGAGGTGCGGCGGATTCTTATAGTTTCTAGAACCTCAATAAGCACTTGCCTTGCCAAGCCCGGCTGGCCGCGAGGTTTGAGCGCTTAAAGCCCGAGCTTCTTCTCGAGCGCCTTCACCCGGTCGAACAAGTCGCCCAATCGGTGAATCCAGAAGCGCTGTTTCTTGAATTCCGCGAGCGGAATGGCCGGCGTGCTCCACCAGGCGCCGCCGTTTGGCGGGAGATTTTTCGTCACCCCGGCTTGGCCTCCGAGCATGTTCCGGTCGCCGACTTCGGCATGCTCGGTGATCGCCACCTGCCCGCCGATGAGGACGTACTCGCCAGTGCGCGAACTGCCAGCGAAAGCCGTCTGCGCCGCGACCACGGTGTGCGCGCCGATGACGACGTTGTGGCCCACGTGCACCATGTTATCCAGCTTCACCCCGCGCTGGATCCACGTCCGCCCGAAACGCGCGCGGTCGATCGCACAGTTCGCCCCGATCTCGACGTCATCCTCGATCTGCACCGTCCCGAGCTGCGGCACCTTGCGCTGCACGCCCTCGACCAGCTCGAACCCGAAGCCGTCGGAGCCGATGACCACGCCGCTGTGAATCAGCACCCGCTCTCCGATCGTGACGCGTTCCCGAATCGTCACCCGCGGATGGAGGTAGCAGTCAGCTCCGAGCGAGACGCCGTGGCCGAGGTAGCTATGCGCGCCAACCACGGTGTTCGCACCGATGCGCACGCTCGCTTCGATCACCACAAACGGCTGCACTGACACGCCTTCGCCGAGGACCGCGTCCGCCGCGATGACCGCAGTCGGATGCACGCCCGGCTCGAATCGAACCGGCGACGGCGCCAGCTTCAGCACCACCTGCTCAAATGCTTTCGCCGGCTGCGCGACACGAATGAGCGCAACCTCCGTAGGCTCATTGAACTCAAGGGGGACAAACGCAGCCGACGCGCGCGTCATGCGAAAGTGCACGAGGAAACGCCGATTCCCGAGGAAGGTAATCTCCCCCGGCTCGGCCTCGCGCAGTGAGGCGGCGCCGGTAATCACCTGCGCGCCACCGCCCGCCAACTCGCCGCCAGTCAGCGCCGCGAGTTCCTGCAGCGTGAAGCTCACGCGCTACAGGCTGGCGCGAATCTCGTCGAGCTTGCCAGCGGAGCCGAGCTTCTCGTTTTTGTGCGCAATGAAATCCGCGTAGGCCTGCATGAAAATTTTGCCCGGCGGGCGGAAGTCAAACTCCGCGGGTTTGTCGCGGAAAAACTCGCGATGGACGCGCGTCCAGACCAATCGCCCATCGGTATCGATGTTCACCTTCGTCACACCCAGCTTGGCCGCCGGCAGATATTCGTTTTCCGCTACGCCGCGCGCGCTCGGGTCAAGCTTGCCACCAGCGGCGTTGATCTTCTCCACTTCTTCGACCGGCACGCTCGAGCTGCCGTGCATGACAATCGGCATGCCTGGCAGCTTCTGCGAAATCCCCTCGATGACGTCGAAACGAAGCGACTGCTGCCCCTTGAACTTGTAGGCGCCGTGGCTGGTGCCAATGGCGGCCGCGAGCGAATCGCAGCCCGACTGTTTCACAAACTCGACCGCTTCGTCCGGATTGGTTAGGCAGGCATGGCCTTCGTCGACTGAGATATCTTCCTCCACGCCCCCGAGCATGCCGAGTTCCGCCTCGACGCTCACACCCTTGGCGTGCGCGCGATCAACGACGCGTTTCGTGATCGCGACGTTCTCCTCAAAGCTCTCATGGCTCGCGTCAATCATGACCGAGCTGTAGAACCCGGAGTCGATGCAATCGTAGCAGGTCTGCTCGTCGCCGTGATCGAGATGAACGGCGAAAATCGCCTCCGGAAAAATCTCTTCCGCGGTGCGGATGATCGCTTCCAGCATGCGCTTGTCGGTGTAATTGCGCGCGCCTTTCGAGAGCTGGATGATGAAGGGCGCCTTGCTCTGCATGCAGCCGCGGAAGAGCCCCATCGTCTGCTCGAGGTTGTTGATGTTGTAGGCGCCGACCGCGAATTTTTTGTAGGCGACTTTGTAGAGCTGCTGCGTGGTGACGATCATGGTAAGAGCGAAGCTATAGCCGAAGTTTCCGGCCCGAAAAAGTGGGAACTACCGCTTCGGGCCGATCGCCAGGCCCCACGGCCCGTCGCCCACTTTCACCCGCGCTGTCTCTTTACGCGCTTTCACATCCACGACCGAGACGTCGTTGCTCACGCCATTCGCGGTGTAAAGCGTCGCTCCATCCGGGCTTAAGGCGACGCCCCAGACGCGTTCGCCAACCGGAATCTTGGCCACGACAGCGTTCGTTTTTGTGTCGATCACAACGACGGCGTTGCCGCGTCCAGTCGTGACGTAAAGCTCCGCTCCGTCCGGCGAAACAAGCGCGCCCATCGGCATCCCTTCAACCCTGATCTCGGCGATGACTTTGTTCGCCGCGGTGTCGACCACCGCGACCGAGCCCTCGCCTTCCGATGGGACATAAGCGCGCAGACCGTCGGGCAGAAAAGCCGCCGATCGCGGCCGCGCGCCGACCTTAAAATGCGCCGGCGAAATCGCGTGCGCGGGATCGATCACGTAAACCTCGCCGTTCTCCTCGCAGGTCACATAGACCAACCCGCTCGCCGGGTTCACCGCCACGCCTTCCGGTTCAGCCGAGACCTTCACTTCGCCGGTCAACTCGCCGCTCGCCAGATCGATGATCGAGGCCGTCGCGCGGTCCTCGTTCGCAATCACCGCGGAGCGTCCATCTTTCGTGATCGCAAACTGCTCCGGGTCCGAGCCCGCGGACAGTTTCGTCTTCACCGTGCGCGTCGCGATGTCGATCACGGCGATGCCGTCGGCGCTTTTGTCCGCCGCCACGCGGGCGCGATCGACGCCCGGTCCCATTCGCGGCGAACCGCTCAGCGCGACGTAGAGCAGCTTCCCATCGGGCGCGAGATGCAGGCCGCGCGGACGTTTCCCAGCCGGGACGGTCGCAACGACTTCGTGGCTTGTCCCATCGATGACCGAGACATCACCGGAGCGCTCATTGCTGACATAGATAAAGTGGTCCGCGCGCGTCGCGGAGAGTGCTACCGCGTAAAAGAACAGAAGAAGGAAGACGCATCGGCAGAACTCGTTAGGCGCGGTTTGCCGCGAAGGTAACAAACCCGTTACCGCGCTGGCTTCGCCTTCCTCGCGTGGGGAACAATGTTTGCTCATATGTATAGGTAACCTGCGACTCTCCACCGCAAAAACTTAAACCAACAGAAACGACGACAGATTATGAACCAACGCATCTTTGCCCTCGCCCTGATCGGGGCGCTTTCCGCCTCAGCCCTGCAGGCCCGCGAACCGGAGCCCTCGCCCAGCCCGACAGCGTCACCAAACCCGACCGCTTCGCCGACTCCGAACCCGAGTCCGTCCCCCAGCCCTTCGCCCAGTGCATCGCCCGGCGATGATAATGGCGGCGGCCGTGGCGGCCGGGGCGGAGATGACCGGGGCGACTTCAGCCTCCGCGGTTCCTATGAAGGAACGACCTCATCCGGCGGCATCATCGTCCTCTACGTCGAGCGGAACTCACAGATCCAGGTGAACCTCCTCGACGTCGCAGGGCAGTCGATCGGCTCGGGCGAAGGGGTGATGGCGAACGGCGCTTTCAGCTTCACGCTCTCGAACGGCCAGCTCGTCTCCGGAACAGCGGCGGAACACTCGATCGCCGGTAGCGTCGGGAGCGCAACCTTCCAGGCCACGCGCGAACGCGAGTTTGGTGATGACAACGGCATCGCGGGCCGCTTCCTCGGGGTGGCGAACGGCCCCGGCGGCGAAAGCCGGGTCATGATCATGATCAATCGCGACCGTCACATCGTCCTGCTCCAGACCGGCGGGAGCGGCTCGACTGCCTTCCGCGCGGGCGGCGTCGGCACGATCAATCCTCCGGCCGCGGCGGGCGGGGCATACAGCTTCACGCTCACGCGCACCATCGGCAGCACGAGCCAGATTACTGGCTCCTTCACGATCGTGAACGGCGTCTTCCAAGGCGCCTTCACCACCAGTGCCGGAACCTTCACGGTGAACAGCTTCAACAACAGCCTCGCGCACCGCATGGCCGCCATCTCCACCCGCGGCCTCGTCGGCACGAACGAAGGCGTCCTCATCGGCGGCTTCATCATCAGCGGCGGACCGAAGCTCGTCATGGTGCGGGCGATGGGCCCATCGCTGGCCGGTTACGGCGTGGCAAATGCGCTCGGCAATCCATCGATGAAGCTCTACGCCAACAGCACGCTCCTGAAGGAGAATGATGACTGGCGCTCGAACGCGAACGCGGCCGACATCACGGCCAGCGGCCTCGCGCCCTCGAATGACCTCGAGGCAGCGCTCCTCGTCCGGCTCGAGCCCGGCGCTTACACCACTGTGGTGAGCGGCGCGCCCGGCAGCCCCGTCGGTGTCGGCCTGGTCGAGATCTACGAAGTGCACGACTAATCGTTAGGCAAAAAAGGAAGGGCCACCCGTCGTTCGCGGCGGGTGGCCTTTTTGCTTTTGCGGGAACGCTAGCCGCCCCAGCGCCGCGAGAACGCGTCGAGCCCGCGCAGCGTTGTCTCCACGACGAAAAGCAGACCCCCGCAAACCGCGAGCAGACTAAGCGAATATTGCGTCTCGTTGTAGCGCAGGATGTGGAGCGAATGCATGATCGCCGTCCCGAGCACGGCGCCGAAATTGTAGGAAAAAAGAAAGAGCGTCGTGATCGCGGACAAGCCCAGCGCGGCCCGTAATCGCCGCGCGAAAGCCGCAACGAAAAGGAGGGCGATGACTACGGACAAGACCGGCCGATACGAGTAGGCGAGGACGAAGATCGCTATCCGCACAAGCAACGGTGGACGCACCGACGCCTGCGTATCGGAGAGCCGCCGCGCGGCCTGCACGTAGTTGGCAACCAGCGGCCCCTCGGGTCCCCCTTCCCCGGCGCCGCGGAAGTTGCTCGCCGTCTCGCGATAGAGCTGGTCCATCCGTACGCGCGTCCGCTTGCTAAAGCTCGGGTTGCGCGCGCGGTAGAAGACGCCGGTTTGGGTGACGATTTTCCGCAGCATTCCACTGGGCTGATAGCGTACCGTCCGCCAGTAGTAATCCATCATGAAAGCGAACATCTTCTCCTGGTCGCCATCGAAAAACCGGACCGGCCACGACTCCATCGAGCCGGGATCGTATTTCAAGAAATCGGGGTCGAAGCCGAAGGTGCGGTAGCCCTTGTCGCGCTCCCATCCCTTCGCCATATCGGCGCGCAAGGTCGCATCGAGCGCGCGGAGCCATTCACAGCCTTTCGCGCCGCATTGGCCGCGCGCGAGATCCGCTTCCATCTGGGTCGCGATCAGGTTGGCGTGAATCGAGAACAGGCTGAGCGGGAAAAAGGCGTGCGCATCGGGATCGCTTTTCGCGAGCAAACCTTCCGGAATGGCGATCACCGCCGCCGCCAGCACACCTGCGCCGAGGACCGCGAGCCGCCGCTTCCACGTCTCGCGCCGGTCGCAGAGCGCGACCAGCACCGGGACGACGCTCGCGCAGACGCTCAGGACGAACATTGTTTTCAAAGTCGCGAGCAGGATGGAGTTCGCCAGGATCGCGCCCGCTGTCCAAGCGGCGCGATTCGACGGCGCCTTGCCCCAGCGCTGCTCGAAGAAAACGAGCGTGAGCAGGATGTTGAGGATGGCGAAGAAGGGCGTGATCGCCTCCGGGCGCAGGTCGTGTTCGTATTGAATCGGCCGGCTACTCAGCAGGTAAATCGCGGCCAACGCGAGCCCGCCTAACGAGTGAAGCGCCTGCGGCAGGACGCGCACAAAACGCCGCAGCCGCTCCCAGCAGAGAAGAAGCAGCGCACCGGTCGCGAGCCCGAGCAAATGCTGCAGGACGGTGATCGCGCCGACCGTTTTGCCGATGCTCATCGCGAGCAGCTGCAGCCCCGGGTAGACAAAGTTCCGCCCATGCGAATGGACAAACGGCCCGCCGGCAAACTTCGAAAACGCGGCGTGCGAATAGCCCCACGAATCACGGCCCGCGATCGGCCAATCCGGCAGATCGAAACGCATCGCGGCCGCCTTCCAGAAAAGCAGCGCGAGCAGCGTCCAATAGATGATCTGCCGTAGAATGAGCAGCGGCCGAGTGCGCAACGTGTGGCGCAACCAGACGCTCGCCGCCTCAAGATTCGACGCGATTTTTGGCAGCATCCGTGGAGAGCGAGGAGATGGGTCGGGTGGGACTCGAACCCACAACCAACGCCTTAAAAGGGCGCTGCTCTACCATTGAGCTACCAACCCGAAAGGAGGGCTTCGTTCTATTCCACTTCGAGGTCGCTCGCAACTCTCGGGAGGAGATCTTGCAGACTTCGTTCCGGTCGTCGCAGCTCGAAAACGCGGAGCCCGGCGGCGGCGGCACCCGCCCAATCCTTCTCCGGATCGTCGCCCACATGGAGCGTCTCTTCCGGTCGCGCACCACAGAGCGCGAGCGCGCGCTCGAAGATAAGCGGCGCCGGTTTATCCGCGCCGACTTCGCTCGAGATGATGACCGCGGAAAAGAACTTCGAGATGCCGAGCAACTCGAGCACGACACGTAGCCGTCCATCGAAATTCGAGACCACCGCGAGCTGGCAGCGGCCGTGCAGCGCTTGCAGGATTTCGTGCGTTTCGGGAAACAATTTCCACACGCCGGCCTCCGCGAAGTGGTCGTAGGCGACCTCGAAAAAATTGTCACGATCGAGATCCTTCGTGGCTGGCGCGACGAGGTCGAGGACGCGCTCCACGAGTTCGCGCCACCAGCCTTTGTCGTCATCCTCACGCGGCTCACCCGTCGTAGCGCGGGCTGGCATTTCCTTCCAGACCTGGGCGAAAGCTTGGTCGAGCGCGGCCGCCTCCAACTGGAGCCCGAGCCGTTGCCCGACGAGCGCATAATGGTAGCCGACGCCGCGCGGCAGATGAAAAAGCGTCCCCGCCGCGTCGAAGAGAATGAGCTTTAGCTGCGCCGCCACGGTGGACTTTCACCTGCGGCACGCGCTTATTAAAGCGCGATGCTCCCAGTGGAACACAACGACCCGATCAACGAACAAATCCTCGCCGTCTCCGAGGATAAGATCGAAGGCTTCGTCCGCGAGCCATACGAGGAAATTGCGCGCCGCTCCGGCGTCCCAGTCGAGACCGTGATGGAGCGGATCGCCGCCATGTTGCGCGCCGGCACGGTGCGCCGCGTTCGCCAGACCTTGCTCGCGACCAACCTGGCCGATGGCGCGCTCGTCGCTTGGAAAGTGGCGCCGGAAAAGATCGACGCTGCCTTCGATTTCATGTTCCGCGAGGACCCGTTTTCCGGCCACGTCGTCCTGCGTTCGACCGACGCCGTGACCGCGGGATCGGAATACAAACTTTGGACGACGATCAAAGTGCCGCACGGCTTCTCCTTGCAGAAACACGGCGAGATCCTCACGGCGCACGTCGGCGCGGACCATTTCCGGCTCATGCCGGCGAAGGGCATCTTCACTCTCGGCGTCGGCCATGTGCGCCGGAAAACGATCGCGCCCGGGAGCAAAGCCGATCACCCCGCAAAGATGGCGCCGGTGCACACCGCGCAACTGAGCGAGCAAGAATGGGAAGTGTTGCTCGCGCTGAAGCGGGAATTCACGCCGGAAGAAATTGCGCCCTCACCCTGGCAGCCGCGCGCCGCGGAGGCGGGCGTTTCGCACGACGAATTCTGCGCGAGCGCGGACGCGCTTACCGCGCGCAAAGTCATCGGCCGATTCTCCACTTTTCTCGAACACGTGAAGCCGTCGACCGGCGGCGTGCGCGTGACGCGCTTCAACGCGCTCTTCCATTGGGCCGTGCCCCCGGGGCGCGAGTTGGAAGCGGGCGGCGAAGTGGGAAGGCATCACACGCTGACCCATTGCTACTGGCGCGAGGCGGGCCCGGAATTCAAGGACGTGAACATTATGGCGGTCGCGCATGGGACCGACAAAGACCTGCTCCTGGAGCACAAGCGCGCGATCGACGAGCACCTCGAGGCCTGCGGCATTCCCGTTTCTTACACGAACGTTTTCTGGGGCGGCCGGAGCGAAATCAAACCCTCGGAAATCTCGCCGCAGCTTTACCGCGCCTGGCTCGCGCGGATGGCGCCGCAGCCGGTCTCGCGAACGAACTCTGCCCGGTAAGTGTGATCGAGCGAGCGCAGCAGTGCGATCGCCAGCGGCGCACGCTCCACTGCGTGCCCGCAAAGCATGGCGATGGAAGCCGCGCGGGGGCGCAGCTCTTCCGGGAAATCTTCCGCGCTGTGGTTCACATTGATCCCGAGCCCGAGGATGCCGAGATGCGGAGCGGCCGGCACGCTGCGGAGTTCCAAGAGGACGCCGGCGATTTTCTGCGCGCCAACGTAGATGTCGTTCGGTGGCTTCACCACTGCGCCTAACGAGCAGTTCTGCGCAACGGTCTGGCTGATCGTTCGCGCCGCCCACGCCGTCAATCGTGGCGCGTCGGCTGGGGCGATCGTTGGCCGAAGCAGGATGGAGAACCACAGGCCCTTCCCGCGCGCCGACGCCCAACGGTTCCCATGTTGACCCCGGCCCGCGCTCTGGGATTCCGCAAAAATCACCAGTCCTTCCGGCGTCGACGGAGTTGCCGCTTCAAAGACGGAATCGTTCGTCGAGGTCGTCTCCTCGATCATGCGCACCTCGCGGCCCAAGACGCATTCACCGAGCGCGGCGCGGATCGCCTCCGCGTCCAGTCGCGGCTCAGCGCGCGACATGCGTCAGCTCGAGGGAAAGATCGATCGCGCGTGCCGAATGCGTGAGCGCACCGACGGAGATGTAATCGACCCCGGTAGCCGCAATCTGGCGGATGTTTTTCAAGTTCACGCCACCGCTGGCCTCGAACTTCACCTTCTTCTTCTTCCCGAGCGCGACCGCTTCGCGCATCTCGGCCGGCGGCATGTTATCGAGCAGGATCACGTCGACGCCTTCGAGCTCCAGAAAGGTGCGGACCTGCTCAAGCCGGTCGGCTTCGATCTCGATCCGCATCCCCGGATGCTCGCGCCGCACCCGCTCGATCGCCGCCGCTATCCCGGAGCCGCCGCCGCTCGCCGCGAGATGATTATCCTTCACCAACACCATGTCGTGCAGGCCAGACCGGTGATTCGCCCCGCCGCCCGCGACGACCGCGGCCTTTTCAAGCGCGCGCAGGCCGGGCGTGGTCTTGCGTGTGTCGAGCACTTGCGCGTTCGACTTGCCCATCCCGTCGACGAATTGCCGCGTAAGGGTCGCGACCCCGCTCAGGCGCTGGAGGAAATTCAGCGCCACGCGCTCCGCGGTCAGGATGGAGCGGGCCGGTCCGCGGACTTCGAGGATGACCTCGCCGCCATTCACGACCGAGCCGTCCGGCAGGAGCACCTGGACGTTCAACGTTGGATCGACCCGGCGGAAAACCTCCGCCGCCACTTCAGCCCCAGCAACAACAGCGCGCTCCCGCGGCACGATGCGGCCGAGCGCCTGCAGATCGGCTGGGACAAAGTGAAGCGAGGTGACATCGCCGGAGCCGACGTCTTCGGCCAGGGCGAGCGTGATAGGATCGGGAAAATTCATGGCGCGGGGAGTAACCTCATTCGCCGCGCAGCGGGGTTTCGCGTGTGGCGGGTCGGCTGGCACTGTAGCCACTGATCGTCACCGCGTCCGCGACGTGTTTGCGCTGCCGCAAAGAAAGGGTCGGCGCTTAGAAGAAAAGCGGGAGCGGCCCCAAAAAAAAGATCCGGGCAGCGCACGCCAGGAGAAACAACCAAATACAAAACAACGTGCCGCCGCCCGAATCGCCTTAACCTGTCAAGTTGGACAGCGCGCTTGGCAGACCGTTCAAGATTCCCGAAAGAAATCTTTAGGCCGCCAATTCCGCCGCCGCCGCCCGCAGATCAGCGAGGAAAAGAGCATACTCGCGGGCGCGCGATTCCTCGTCCGGTTGGCGCAGGAGCGAGGAGGGATGCACCGTCGCCAAGACGCGCGGCGCGAACTCCGACTTGAGAACCTTCCCGCGCTCCTTCGTCACCCGAAAGGACGAGCCAAAAATCGCCTGCGCCGCGGTCGAGCCGAGGCAGACGAGCAGCTTCGGCCGCACGATCTGCAGCTCCGTTTCCATCCACGGGCGGCAGGCCGCGATCTCGCGCGAGTTTGGCTTCTGGTGAAGGCGGCGTTTGCCGCGCGGTTCCCACTTGAAGTGCTTCACCGTGTTCGTGACGTAAACTTCGCCGCGATCGATCCCGGCTTCCTCCAGGGCGCGGTCGAGCAGCTTCCCCGCGGGCCCGACGAACGGTTTGCCCGCGAGGTCCTCCTGGTCGCCCGGCTGCTCGCCGAGGAACATCAGCTTCGCGCGCTTCGGGCCTTCGCCGAAAACGGTCTGCGTCCCGCGTTTGAAGAGATGGCAGGCGGTGCAAATGCGGGCCGCTTCGGCCACGACCTGCAGGTCGCTTGTCTCCGGCACTTCGGCAGGGCGCCACTTCTCGTCGTCCGCCGTCTCCACGGTTTTCGATCTGCTCTTTCGCACCATCGCCTCGACCCTGCGCGGCGCTTCCTTCAGGAGCGATGGGATGAGCGCCGCCTCTGGCAGGTTGCTCCAATATTTCTTCGGCATCTCCGCTTCCATCGCGTGCACTTTCACGCGGGCCGGATTGAAAATGCTCGCGTAGTAGGTCAGCCAAAGCGCCTCGACATTATCGTCGCGCGGGGCGCGGGAGCGATCGACGCCGTCGGTAAACGTGAGGTGCTTTCCATTCCAATGCGCGCAGCGCTCGGGCGTAAGGATGGACCAGTTCATCGAGGCGAAGCGGTCGACGAAAAACTGCGCGTTTTGCTCGACGATGTGATGCATCGGCTCGAACCAGGCCACAAACCACTTCGCGCCTCCGTGCTCGATTTCGCGGAAGCGCACAAAAGCGCGCATCTTGTGGATGTCGCGCCGGAT
>JBKJKL010000310.1:0-2740 GCA_046597485.1 Chthoniobacterales bacterium | reverse complement strand
GCTGCCGGCCTTCGATTTTGGCGCGCTTTTCCACGGCCAGTTCCGCCACGCCGAATGGGACTTTGGCTGGTTCATGCCAGAGTGGTGGCCGGCAATTTCCTGGCCGTGGTTTGTTTTCGTTGGCTGTGTCGTGACGCTTGCGATCAGCGCCCTCTTCCCTACCCCGGCGAGCCAGATCGCCGCCGCAGTAGCGCACGTGCGCAACGAGCCGCGGGTGTAGCGATATCTGGAAAACAGGAACCAAGAGCGGATCAAAGAATCCTGGTTTCCAGATTCATTCTTTTCCTGCTTTCCTGAGTTCCTGATTCATCTTTCCCTTAACTCGTGGACGCGCCGGCGCAATTTCTAAATCTCCTCCGCGCCCCGGACCCCGTCCTCGCCCTCGCCCCGATGCAGGACGTGACCGACCTGCGTTTCATGCGCCTGATCAGCGGCTACGGAAATGCCGACGTTTATTTCACCGAATACTTCCGCGTCCTGCCCGATTCGCGTCTCGATAAAATCATTCTCGCCTCCATCACCCAGAACCCGACCGGTCGACCCGTCATCGCGCAGATGATCGGGAATGACATCGCGGCGCTCGTGCGCACCGCGCGCGAATTGCAGCAGCATCCCGTGGCCGCGATCGACCTCAACCTCGGTTGCCCCGTCCCGGTCGTGTATCGCAAATGCGCCGGGGGCGGCCTTCTGCGCGAGCCCGAACGTATCGACCAAATCCTCGGCGCACTGCGGGCTGCAATCGATATCCCGTTCACGGTCAAAACGCGCATTGGCTTCGACGAGGCCGACCGTTTCGATGCCGAACTGCTGCCAATTTTTGCGCGCCATTCCCTCGACCTCCTCACCGTCCACGCCCGCACCGTGAAAGAAATGTATCGCAGTGCGCCGCGTTACGACTTTATCGCGCGCGCAGTTGCGGCCCTGTCATGTCCCGTGCTCGCGAACGGCAATATCTATTCCGCTGCCAAGGCCGACGAAGTCCTCGCCCTAACGAACGCGCGCGGGCTCATGATCGGTCGCGGCGTCATCCGCAATCCCTGGCTTTTTCGCCAGATCCGCGAGCAACGCCGCGGCGCCGCCATCTTTCGTCCGACCGGCCGTGACGTCCTCGCCTACATCCACACCCTCTACGAAGCCGTCAGCACGCCCGAACTGCCCGAGCGTAGCCAGGTCAATCACATGAAGAAATTCCTGAATTTCATCGGCCTCGGCGTCGAGCCGACGGGCGACTTCCTGCATCGCATCCGCCGCACCAGCACCCGCGCCGACCTCTTCGCGCACTGCCGCGAGTTCCTCGAGCATGACGATCCGATGCCGCTCGAGCCCTTCGCGGTGCCGTTGAAATCCACCGATGTGATGGCCGGCGCGACGCGCTAAAGAGCGGAGCATTCCGCTTTTTTCCGTTCGACGAGAAGGTTTGGCAGGCGCAACCTTGCCGATGCAAAATGGGGAGGCCGGTAACGCGGAGGATCTCACGGAGGCGACGGACCTGGAAAAGACTGACGTTGAATTGGGCAAGGAGCTGGGCAAACGACGGGATCACCCCGCGGTCAAGGCGGCCTCGAAGTTTGGCAAGCTCGGTGACCAGGGGCCGCTCTACGCGCTTTCAGCCGGGCTGCTCGTGATCGGCATCCTCACTCGCAACCGCCGGCTCACCGGTAGCGCCCTCAGCATGTGCGGCGCGATCGCGCTCGCGGACCGCGCGAAGTGCGGGGTGAAAGCGATCGTTCACCGCACGAGGCCGAACGTGCTGATGGAAAAGGGCCGTTACAAAAGCGGCGCGGGCAGTTCCGAAGACAAGGAAGAACAATCTTTCCCGTCCGGTCACACCGCCGGCAGCGTGGCGGTGGCGCGGGCGCTCTCGCGGCATTATCCAGCGGCCGGCGCAGGCGCCGGGGTGGCGGCGCTCGTCGTCGGGTTGAGCCGCGTCGCCAAGGGCTCACACTGGCCGCTCGACATCGTGGCCGGCGCGATCATCGGTTTCGCCTCGGAAGCGGTTGCGACCAACGTGATCGAACAGGGACTGAAGATCGCCGAGAAGCAGACCACTTTCGGTTATCTGCCGATCATGCGGCCGTCGGAAGCCGATCGGAGACGGCGGACGCTGGACGCGATCCTGTTTCGTTAGTCCCGGCGATTATTAAAGGGATGTGAATCGTCGTTGGGTAGCAATAGAATTTTCCATCGCGCTCTTGGACCGCGTTGTAGATTCTTCTTCCCTTACGGCGTCGGCTTTTTTTCTTCGGCGAGCACTCCATCCGCGACGTCATGGCCTTCCCAAAGAACAACCGCGGCCAGGATCTGATGTCGCAATCCCCCAGCGACGTCGATCTCAAGCAACTGCGCGAACTCGGGATTCGGCTGGCGGAAGAGAAGAAATAATTGTCGCGTGCCTTCTGCGCGAGCGATTGACTCCCTCTGATGAATCCAAATCAAATTCTCTGGGAAAAAGGAAACTTCACCCGCATCGCCGACACCATGCGCGAGAGCGGCGCGGACCTCGTCGCGCAGTTCGGCATCACGCCGGGGCTAAAAGTGCTCGACGTCGGCTGCGGCGACGGCACCACCGCTCTCCCGCAGGCCAAGCTCGGTGCCGACGTGCTCGGCGTCGACATCGCGCGTAACCTCGTCGAGCACGGCAACCAGCGCGCAGCCGAGGCCGGCCTAACGAACATACGATTCGAACAGGGCGACGCCTCCACCCTCGAGCAGCTGTCGGATGGCGCCTTCGCCCTCGTCG
>JBKJKL010000156.1:0-2555 GCA_046597485.1 Chthoniobacterales bacterium | reverse complement strand
AAGCAGTCGCTCGGCAACCGCTCGTTCATCAACCAGGTGAAATACTCACCGAAGTTCAAGAGCGTCGCGATCGCGGGCACGAATGACGGTAACGCGTGGATCGGCTTCAACCTTGGCACCGGCGTAGCTAACGCGGGCAACTGGGTGAACGTGACCGACACCAACCTCGTCCTCGCCAACCGCCCAGTGCTCAGCATTGCGCTCGATCCGACGGTTCCAACCGCCGACGTCCCGGTCGGCTATGCCGCAGTTGGTGGTTTCAACGACACCACTCCCACGACGCCCGGCCACGTCTTCCGCGTCGCCTGCGCCGCGAACTGCAGCAGCTTCACCTGGCAGGACAAGTCGGGGAATCTGCCGAACATGCCGGCCGATGCGATCATCGTGAACCCGAACTTCCCGCAGCAGGTTTACGCCGGCACTGACATCGGTCTCTACTACACGGACAATATTAACGCGGCCTCGCCAGTCTGGTATCGCTTCACCGGATTCCCGAACACGATGATCTGGGACATGCAGATCGACCGCGGTTCCACCACCCTCTCCGTCTGGACCCGTGGTCACGGCGCCTGGGCTTGGCCTTTGCCGAGCAGCGCGATCAATTCACCGGTCTCGCTCTCCAGCGTCGCCTCGCGGAAAACGCACGGCAGCGCCGGCACCTTTGACGTCCAGCTTGGCACGGATGGCAGCGGCACCGAGCCGCGCTCCGGCGGGGCGAACGGCGATTACACAGTCGTCTTCACTTTCGCGAATGACCTGAACAACGTGAGCAACGCGCAGGTCACAACCGGCAGCGGCACGGTGGCGAGCCGTTCCATCGGTTCAAACCCGAAGGAATACATCGTGAACCTGACCGGTGTGACCAACCTGCAGAACGTGGTCGTCACCTTGTCTGGCGTGCAGGATCGGCAAGGCAATGCGACGAACAGCCTCGCCGGCACCCTCAGCGTGCTCGTGGGCGACGTGAACAATGACCGCACCGTGAACTCGGCCGACGCCGGGCTCGCGCGCAGCCGTTCCGGCCAGCCGACCGATTCCGTTAACTTCCGCGGCGACGTGAATGCCGACGGCTCTTTGAACAGTGCCGACGCGGCCATCGTCCGCAGTCGCTCCGGGAACTCGCTCTAAGTCCGAAACCAGTCCGGGCAACTTGCACCGGCCTAACGAGCTTCGGTTCGTTAGGCCGGTTTGCTTTTCCGGAGACGAAGCAGCCTGAAAAAAACGGACGACCGATAGAGCCTCAGCCACCGGTAGCTTCGATATGACAGAAGCAAAACGCTTCGCTGTTTATCCAACCCGCTCTACAATCCCGCCATGAAGAAATCGGCCACTCTTCTCCTACTCGCTTTCCTGTCCGCGTCCGCCATCGCGCAGGACGCCTCCGATAAGCAGCTCTCCGTCACCCGCACCCAGACCGCGGCGGAGGAGCGGACCGCGCTCGATATCTTCAACGTTTCGGGCAGTTACGTTTTTGAGAGCGAGATCAAGAACGGCTTCGACTACGGCAAACAGGGAGCGGTCCAGACCGGGGTCGATTATTCCCATCGGTTCTTCCTCACCGGAAAATGGTATCTGCGCGCAGGCGCCGCCTATCACCGCTTTGACTTCGGCTCCACCTTCGCGCCGCTCCCGGACCATCTGCAGAGCATCTCCGCCACCGTCGCGTTGGAATACATGGTCGGGAACGACGTCGGCGCCTTCCTCCAGCTTGACCCGGGTTTCTATTTCGAGAACAAGATCAACTCCGCTTCCTTTGACATCCCGATCACGCTCGGGCGCGCCTTCATCCTGAAGCCGGACAAGGTCTTCCTTTTCGTCGGCGCGAACGTCGCCTTCCTCCGCGGCCAGTATCCGGTCCTGCCGCTCGCCGGCATCGTCTGGCGCGCTACTCCGCAGTGGACGCTCAACCTCGTTCCGCCGCAGCCGCGCGTGATCTATTCGCCTTCCGACAAATGGGACTTTTGGGCTGGCGGCGAGATCACCGGCTCGTCGTTTCGCACCGACCGCGATAACCGTATCCTCCCGCGCCGCCTCGATGGCGCGCAGGTTGATTACTCGGAATACCGCGCCGGCCTCGGCTTCACCTGGCACCCGACCAACACCGTCTCGCTCGATGTCGGCGGCGGTTACGTCTTCCAGCGCCGCTTCAACTTCGAGCGCGCCGGCGAGGAATATAAGGCCGACCCCGCGCCGTATGTGCGCGTCGCGCTCAAGACGGTGTTTTAATTTTCGCGGCGAACCGCGCTACTGCTCGATCCGGCGAAGCAGGACCACTGCCCCGACGAAGGTCAGCACTGCGCCCGCGCAAAGCGCGAGCAGGCTGGGCGCGTAATAGGTGAAGCCGGCGTGGTAGAGATTCACCAACCGGAACGCGCGGCAGAAATGGGTTAACGGAAAGATTTCCGAGATCCACCGAATGCTGGCCGGCAGTTGTTCGATCGGCGCGAAGGCGCCGGAGAGGACAAAGACTGGAAGAAGAAAGAAGACGGAGAACTGAATCGCCTGCGTCTGGCTGCGCGAAAAGGCGGAGATAACGAGCCCGAGGCCTAACGAGC
>JBKJKL010000149.1:0-2912 GCA_046597485.1 Chthoniobacterales bacterium | reverse complement strand
CAGTGCATGTGAGGGCTTCGTCGCTCGGGCTACTGAGCTCACTTGTTTGATGTCGTCTGCTGATGTCACTGCGACCGCCAGGCAGTTCTACGCTCCCTGCCGCGCTATCCGTGGGTCCTGTATACCTCAGCGACAGCCGAGGTTCCGTCGCTCGGGCTACTGAGCTCACTTGTTTGATGTCGTCCGGCTGATGTCACTGCGACCGCCCAGGCACTTCAATCCGCATTACCTGACCATGGTCGGCGTGCTCCCTGCCGCTGCGCTATACGTGAGTCCCGTATACCTCCTCGACTGCCGCCGCGCTATACCTGAGCCCCTTTACCTCCTCGACTGCTGCTGCGCTATACGTGACTCCCGTATACCGCCTTGACTGCCGCCGCTTGTGGTTGTCGGATCGCGCCTGCTGCTTTGTGGTTGTCGCTCGCGCTTGCCGCTTGTGGTTACGATCGCGCTTGCCGCTATACGTGACTCACGTATAGCATGTCCCGAATGGCTTACGGAACACGGCCGTCTCATCTTCAGCATCGCAGCGTTGCGAGCAACACGTTTGCGGCCCGGCTACGGGCTTGGCGCAAACGGGAGAATCTCTCGCAGAGCGAGGGAGCGCTGCGCTTGCACATCTCGACACGAACTCTGCAGGAATGGGAGCAAGGCCGCGCTGCGCCGCACGATCTCGCACGCGCCGCGATCGAGGGCGTCATCCACCGTTAGGCTGGCTTGGGCAACTCTGCAGACTCGGCGGGTCAAGGCTCGGCAGACTCGGGAGGTCGATGCTATACGTGAGT
This sequence comes from Chthoniobacterales bacterium, assembly GCA_046597485.1. Lineage (GTDB taxonomy): Bacteria > Verrucomicrobiota > Verrucomicrobiia > Chthoniobacterales > UBA10450 > JACCTI01. The sequence goes on along the minus strand of JBKJKL010000149.1, from coordinate 2,127 downwards.
CACGTATAGCTCGGTGATTACACATGGCTACCGCAACCTCAGTCGCCCCACGGGCTCACTGGGGACCGGTTTCCAGATTGTGAATCCGAATGAGCTGCGCGCTTTCGTCGTCGATCAGAGGGCGTCGGGGTGGTCCAGATTCAACGCCCTGTCAGAACGTGTGCCAGCTGGCGATCTTCAATGAAGAAACGCGCTGGCGGGAGGAGAAAACGCGCTCAAGAAGTCGCTGACGCGGTCTGGGTGGTGAAACGCGTTCGTGATGTGGCGTGACGCGCTCGTAAAACGGTTGGACGCATGGTGGAGATCGCGTGACGCGGATTTCGCCTCGCGAGATTGAGAATCCCGCGGCGGTGACGAGTTCGGGAAGCGCGTTGCGCGGAGTTTGGGTCGCGAGACGCGGTGTGGAAACGAAGTGACGCGCTCGAAATATCACGTGACGCACTCGCGAAACGATCGGTCGCGGTCAAGAAACGGCGTGACGCATTCGTGAAGCCGCGTGACGCGCTGTGGGGGCGACGTGATGAGTCGCAGGAATGAGTGGGAGGCGCCGTCGAAACGGCGAGCGGCGCTGTTGCACCCATGTTGAATACTTCAAATGCGGGCGCTTCGGGAAAGCGGACGCCGGTGAGCGCAATCCATCGAAGGTTATCGCGCGATCGCTCCAGCAGGCGCAGCCATTCCTCGGCGCGGGCTGCAGAACATCAGCCCGGTTTCGGTCTTCCTGCGGCGGTCGGTGCTTTCTTCTTTCACGCTGTTTCTTGCGGGAGAGTCGCTTGACGATATGCTCTTGAGCAGTCCGGCGGCGACGACGTAGGCCGGCTGCACTGGAGGAGAGATCGCTTATGCCGCAATATCAGAAGCTGGGGAAGATACCGCGCAAACATCACATTTGGTTCCATCGCAATGGCGACGGCCCCGGATACAAAGACGAGGGCATCTACTACGAGCACGTCATTACTACGGAAGGCTTCAACGAGGCCTACTCGATCATGTATCACCTCCGGCCGCCGACGCGGGTGCGGAGCGTGGAGCTGATTAAGTATGAAGAACTAAAGAAGGTGGCTGAGGCGCCGTTGCGCCACCATCACCTGAAAGCGGCGAACGTCCCGCGCAGGGGCGATCTCTACACGGGTCGGATCCCGATGCTTTTCAACCAGGACATGGTGGCCTCGCGCCTGAAACCGGCGACGACCTACGGCGACTACGAGTATTACCGCAACGCCGGGGCGGACGAGATCATCTTCGTCTTTCACGGCGCCGGGACGCTCGAGAGCCCTTTCGGGAAGCTGCGCTATAAGGCGGAGGATTACATCGTCATCCCGCGCGGCATCACTTACCGGCTCGTGCCCGACAACGTGGAGGAAGAGGATTACCTCATCCTCGAGTCGACCGGACCGGTGCGCATCCCGCGTCGCTATCTGAACCACGACGGGCAGATTCGGATGGGCGCGCCTTACTCCGAGCGCGACTTCCACGGTCCGACCGAGACGCTCGTGGTCGATAAGGATGAAGACGTAGGGTTGCTGGTCAAAGACGGCCCGCGCTGGACGCGTGTCGTCCATGCGCATCATCCCTTCGACGTCGTCGGTTGGGACGGTTTCGTCTATCCCTTCACCTTCAACGCACAGGACTTCGAGCCGATCACTGGGACGGTCCATCAGCCGCCGCCGATTCATCAAACGTTCGAGATCAAGGGCTACGTCGTTTGCACCTTCGCCCCTCGGTTGCTCGATTATCATCCCGAGGCGGTCAAGATCCCGTGGGTGCATGACAACGTCGAGGCCGATGAAGTCCTCTTCTACGTGCGCGGCAATTTCGGTTCCCGCAAAGGGATCGAGGCTGGCTCGATGACGCTCCATCCGCGCGGCATCCCGCACGGTCCGCATCCGGGCACGATCATGGCGAGCAAGGACGCGGTCCGCACGGAGGAGCTGGCAGTCATGTTCGACACCGAGCATACCCTCGAATTGACCGAGCAGGCTCTCGCGCTCGATGACGAGAAATATCCGCTGAGCTGGCTTGATTAATCGGCGCCCGTTTTGAAGCACGACGGCGAGACAGATCTCGAGAGCAGTGAGCGCGTGACGCGCCAGCCGGATCGCATTTCGGCGCAGGGACTGGAACGGC
>JBKJKL010000025.1:0-3945 GCA_046597485.1 Chthoniobacterales bacterium | reverse complement strand
CAATATGAACGGCGAAGGTTTTCAAGACGTCTCCAGCAACGCCGGCATCGCGCACCTGCAAAAAGGCAGCGCGGTCGCGATCGGCGACGTGAACGGCGACGGCGCGACCGACATCCTGCAAGTCCTCGGCGGCGAATATCCCGGCGACATCTTTCCGCGCGCGCTCTTCATGAATCCCGGGAACCAGAACCACTGGCTCGAATTGAAACTCGAAGGAACGAAATCAAACCGCAGCGCAATTGGCGCGCGGATCAAAGTCGAAGCCGAAACCCCGCGCGGTCCGCGAATTTTCCACGCCGTCGTTTCCAGCGGTGGCAGCTACGGCGGCTCGCCGCTCGCGCAACACATCGGCCTCGGCGACGCCATCCGGATCAAGCAGATCACGGTGACCTGGCCAAAGTCGCAGGCGGAGCAGAGCTTCGAGGACATCTCGTTAGACCACCGTATTCAAATCCTCGAAGATAACCGGCATTGATGCTGACGAAGTAGAAGCTAGCGCCACTCGTGACCTTCAGCCAGATCGCGCAGCGGCCTCGAGAGAAGAAAGAGCAAACCTTCGAGCTGTTTCACCTTCGTCGTCGCCTTTCTGCGTAATGGCCGAACTCCGCCGGTGCTCCCGCTTGCGCCTGCGGTCCCGCGTCCTGTGTCTCTTCCACTTGCTCGAAGGCGGTGATCTGGTCGCGCGGCTGGCCCACGAACGCTGGGTCATGGCCTAACCCGGAAAATCCGCTGTGTTTGGGGTCGTCCGCATCCGCCATCGCGCCCGCCTTCCAGTTAATCCCGCGCAATTCCAGCAGGAGCGCATCGCGCAGGACAGTCTTGGAGGTCGTCCCACCGTGGAAGCCGCCCGACCCGGTTGGCTGATTTTCCGCGGTCCCGGCGATGCGGTCGATGAGAGGGAGCACATCGCGGATTTGAATCGGAGACGCGCTGGGTTCATTTCGCTGCTGGTCAGAATTGTTTTTTTGAAAACGCCTGTGATGGCGGAGTGGCAACTGGCATCCGAAACGAAGGAATCGCCGTAGTTCATCCAACGCGCTTCCACAGCTTATGAGAAAATCTCCACGTATGAGCATTCTGCGTTTAAGTCTCTTGGCGCTCCTGCTGGGGTCGCCAACGAGTGCTTGGGCGCACAGTGAGCTCGGACAACTCACGGGCTTTTCCACCGGCTTCCATCACCCTCTTTCAGGGTGGGATCACCTGCTGGTGATGCTTGCGGTGGGAGTTTGGGCGGCGCAACGAGGGGGACGATCCGTCTGGCTGCTGCCGCTCTCGTTTGTCGCTGTCATGGGCGTGGGTGGCCTGGTCGGCTCGAGCGGCGTGACGCTTCCGGGAGTCGAGGCAATCATTTTACTTTCCGTCGTCGTCTTCGGCCTCGTCGTTCTTCTCCGGCCCAGCTGTCGCACGAGCGTCAGCCTTCTTCTCGTGACGTTCTTCGCCTTCTTTCATGGCTTCGCACACGGACATGAAATGCCGGCCTCGGCCAGCCTGCTCTCGTTTGCCGTGGGATTCGTTATCGCGACGCTCTTCCTCCATGGCGCGGGCATCCTGACTCTCAGAGGTCTGATCCTCGCGGCCGGCATTCTTCTGCGTGGGGCCGCGATGGCGCAGGATGCAGTCACTTCGCCGAGCCCGGTGCCGGCAGACGCGACTACGGGGGAAACGGAGCGAATCACGGTGGTTGGTCGCGAGGATGATTTGATCGGTTACGCGACGACCTCATCCGAGGGGACGATCGGCGCCGCTGAGCTGGCGAAGCGGCCCTACTCGCGCCGCGGTGAACTCCTCGAAGCGGTGCCGGGCGTGATCATCACGCAGCATTCCGGCGAGGCGAAGGCGAACCAGTATTTCCTGCGTGGCTTCAACCTCGATCACGGAACGGACTTCGCGCTCTCCGTCGATGAGATGCCGATCAACATGCGCACGCACGGGCACGGGCAGGGTTATGCAGATCTGAATTTTATCATCCCGGAGCTAGTGCGCGGGATTGACTACAGCAAGGGGCCGTTCTTCGCGGAGGTGGGCGATTTTTCCTCCGCGGGTGCGGCGCAGTTTCAGTTATTTACCGAACTGCCGCGCGGGTTCGTTACCGTGAGCATCGGTGAGAATAATTTCTATCGCCTCGTCCTTGGGGACAGCGTGACGTCCAGCCGCGGCATTCTCACCGCAGCCTTCGAGTTCGGGCATTATGACGGGCCGTTCGTGGTGAACCAGAATGCGAATCGTCTTAACGGCTTCCTCCGTTGGGCGTGGGGGGATGCGGAGAACAAGATGTCACTGACGGCAATGGCTTATCACGGCCACACCCATTCGCCGGATCAGGTACCGCAACGCGCGATCGATCAGGGATTGATCCCGCGCGATGGAGCGATCGATACGACCGATGCACTCATAACCGACCGGGAAAGTCTTTCCTTTGATTGGACGCATAACGACAGCAACGGCACGACGAAACTAAACGCCTACGCGATCTACTACCACCTCGATATCTTCTCCGACTTCACCTACTTCCTGGACGATCCGGTCCATGGGGATCAGTTCGAACAACTCGATCGCCGGGTGATCGTGGGCGGTTCGCTCACGCATACCTGGGAGACGGAACTCTTCGGCCGCCATGTCACGGAGACGGTCGGATTGCAGACGCGCAACGACTTCATTCCCGAGGTCGGCCTCTTCAAGACGCAGAAAAAGAACCGCCTCTCCACGGTGCGCGATGACAGTGTGGAGGAATCGAGCATCGCGCTCTATCAACGGAATGAGGTCAAGTGGACGCCCTGGTTCCGTTCCATCTTCGGGTTGCGCGGCGATCTTTACTACTTCCACGTCGAGAGCGATACGTCGGCAAACTCGGGCGACGTTCTCGATGGCATCGTGAGTCCCAAGTTGAGCCTGATCTTCGGACCCTGGGCCAAGACTGAGTTCTACCTAAACGCGGGCACCGGCCTGCACAGCAATGATGCGCGCGGCACGACAATCAAAGTCAGCCCGGTCACCGGCGAACGAGCGGCGAACGTCGATCCGCTGGTGCGCTCGAAGAGTGTCGAGTTCGGGGCGCGCACTTCGGTCGTGCCGAACCTCGTCAGCACGGTGTCGGTCTACTATCTCTCCGTGAATTCCGAGCTCGTCTTTACAGGCGACGCGGGTGACACCGAGCCGAGCGCCGCCAGCCGCCGGCTAGGGGTCGAGTTCGCGAACTACTACAAGCCGCTCCCCTGGCTCACCATCGATGCCGATTTCGCCTATACGAACGCGCGCTTCGAGAGTAACCCCGATGGCGACCGCATTCCCGGCTCCATCGCGACCGTCTTCGCCGCCGGGGCGACGGTGGAGGCGCCATGCGGATTCTTCAGCTCCGTGCGCACTCGTTACTTCGGCCCGCAACCGCTGATCGAGGATAACAGCGCGACCGGCCCGTCCTCGCTCAACTTCGATGCGCGCGTCGGCTGGAACTTTAAGAACGTGCAGGTCGCGGTGGATGTGTTGAACGTGTTCGACAAAAGGAACAACGACATCACTTACTATTACCCCTCTAGGTTAGGAGGCGAACCGATCGAAGGTGTGAACGACTTTCATATCCACCCGGCCGAGCCGCGAACCTTGCGCGCTTCCGTTACCTACAAGTTTTGAGGTGGCAATAGTTCTTTCACTCGTGGGCGGGTGGCAGCGTTAGTGAATCCGCCCTGCCTAAAGAAATGCCCGGTTCTGCGCGAGGAGATCGCGAAGAGCAAGCTGATCGATCAACAGCTTTTTCCTGGCAGTGGCTGGAATACTACCAGCACCTAGAGAGTGGCATGCCCTCAACTAAGAGGACGAAGTTCGGCTTTTGGGTAGATGGGTGTCTCGCCCGGCGGACAGACTCGTAAGTTTTTCCAAAAGATTGTTTTCGCGAGACGCGAAAACCGAAAGACGCCTACCCTACCCGGAAAGGCCCTCCCGTCGGTGAAG
>JBKJKL010000426.1:0-3700 GCA_046597485.1 Chthoniobacterales bacterium | reverse complement strand
AAGGCAAAGCCGCTCTTCCGCGGACACTACCAGCCGCGTCTGCCGGGCGAACTCGGCTTTTACGATCTGCGCGTGCCGGAAGTGCGGGAGGCGCAGGCCAACCTGGCCCGCGAGTATGGGATCAGCGCCTTTTGCTATTGGCACTATTGGTTCGCGGGCGAGCGGCTCCTGCAGCGGCCTTTCGAAGAAGTGCTCGCATCGGGGAAGCCGGACTTTCCGTTTTGCCTCTCCTGGGCGAACGAGAGCTGGTCGGGCATCTGGCATGGCTCGCCGAAGAAGATCCTGAAGGAGCAAACCTATCCGGGTGAAGCGGACCACCGTTCCCATTTTGAGTATCTCCTGAAAGCGTTCCGCGATCCGCGTTACCTCCACGTAAACGGCAAGCCGATCTTCGTCATCTACCGGCCGCGCTACATCCCGGACGTGCGTGCGATGACGGACCTGTGGCGCTCACTCGCGGTCGAGGCGGGCCTGCCCGGGCTGCATCTCGTCGGAGTGGTGGATTCGAATTCGCCGGAATGGAGCTGCGCGAGCGCAGGGCTGGACGCGGTCACAATTGCCGGATTGATCCAGGCGCCCTGGTCGCGGCACACCTTGCTGCGCGGACGTCTGGCGTGGCGCGCGCCGGGCGGAGCGAAATTTCGGAAACTCTGCGACCGCTTCTGGCCCTTCCCAGCCTACGCCTTCCGCTACGAGGATGTCTGGCCGCGCCTCGCGGTCGACTGGCCGTTCGACGTTCCGTATTACCCTTCTGCGATGCCGAATTGGGATAACACTCCGCGGAGCGGTCTCCGCGGCTGGGTGCTGCACGAGTCGACGCCGGAGTTATTCCGGCTGCACGTGGAGCACGCGCTCGATGTCCTCGCCGCGCAGGAGGCGGCAGAGAACGTCCTCTTCATCAAGTCGTGGAACGAGTGGGCGGAGGGCAACTACATGGAGCCCGACCAGCGTTTCGGGCGCGGTTACTTGGAAGCGTTTCGCGACGCGATCAACAACCGGAAAGCGAAGGGGACGCCAAGCACAGTGGCGCACTCGAGCTCTCGGCTGGTTGGCGCCTAAGCGAGCAAGGTAACGCGTGGCATCTTTCTTCAGCGTCATCATTCCGGTCTATAATCGGGCCGAGCTTTTGCGGCGCGCGCTGGACTCGCTCGCCGCGCAGAGGTTTCGCGATTTTGAAGTGATCGTCGTCGATGATGGCTCGACGGATGGGAGCGGCGAAGCGGCGGCGCAATCCGAACTGAACCCGCGCGTGGTTCGCCAGGAAAACGCCGGCCCGGGACCGGCGCGCAACCTCGGGGTGCGGGAAGCGACTGGCGAGTATGTCGCGTTCCTCGATAGCGACGACGTCTGGTTTCCGTGGACGCTCGAAAAGTATCGCGAGGCGATCGCGCAGCACGACCAGCCTCCTTGCCTCTTCGGCTGCGTCCGGCGCTTCTCCGATGCGGCGGAACTCGACGCCATCAGCGAAATGCCGCTGCGCACGACGCGCTACGATGATTACCTCGCAACCGGGGCAGATAACGAAGTCTTCCAAGGCACCGGCGTGGCGGCGCTGCGACGCGACACCGTGCTGGCCAACGGCGGGTTTCACAGCAAGCGAGTTTACTGCGAGGACCTCGATTTCCTACTGCGCATGGGTACGACTGGGCCGGTCGTGCATGTGCAGGCGCCGGCCATGATCGGCCTGCATGTCCACGCCGCGAGCAGCATGAGCGACCTGCAACGGACCTACGAAGGGACCGCGCTGCTCCTTCGTCAGGAGAAGTGCGGAAATTATCCGGGCGGTGTTCCGCGCCGAGCCGAGCGGCGTGCGTTGCTCTTGAAGCACACGGTCTCCGTTTTGCAGACCTGCATTGTCAAAGGAGAGAGCGGCTTTGCGTGGCAACTCTATCGGCGGATCGCACCCTGGTTGCTGGCCCGCGGCGAAGCACCAGTCTGCCTCGATCTGGCGAAGAGCATCGCGCGCAATATCTACCGGTCGAACATCCGGGCGAAGCGATGACCAAGGTCGTTATCGCGATCCCGCTTTATCGCTTTCCGCTGCAGCCCGAGGAGCAGATTTCGATTCGGCATCTGCGGCATTTTCTCGGCGATCAGGAGCAAGTGGTGGTCGCGCCGGAAGGTTTGGAAATCGCAGACGACTACCTCCGCTCGTTGCCGGTGGAGAGATTCCGCCCAGCCTACTTCGCGGACATCCCGGGCTATAACCGGCTAATGCTTTCGGAGGAATTCTACGCGCGGTTCGGCGGTTACGAGCACCTACTGATTCACCAGCTCGATTGCCTGGTGTTTTCCTCTGACCTCGCCGCCTGGTGCGAGCAGGGCTGGGACTACATCGGGGCGCCGTGGTTCAAAGGTTTTCGCGGCGATACCTCGGAAGGATTTTGGGCGGCGGGGAACGGAGGGCTTTCCCTGCGACACCTCTCGAGTTTCCTGGAGGTGATTCGTTCGCGGCAGCCGGGTGTCCTTCAGGTAGCAATCGGCGAGACGCGATTTCATCGCTCGCTGCCTTGGCTGGACCGCGCACTGCGGGGCGCGAAAAGCGGTCTGTATCGGATGGGCTACAAGAACAACTTCCGTTACGTCGCGCAGCATTATCATCTGCACGAAGACTCGTTCTGGGCGTTTGAGGCATCGCGCTTTGTCCCGGAGTTTCGGGTCGCGCCGCCCGAGCAGGCGGTTGGTTTCGCTTTCGAATATGCGCCGCGTTTTTGCTCCGAGGCGAACGGCGGAAAGCTGCCCTTCGGCTGTCACGCCTGGGCCAAGACTGACCGCGCGTTTTGGGAGCCGTTCCTTCTTCCCTCCTAACTTTCCGGTGCAAACTTCCTCCGCACGTTCTGTCGTTCTCGTTGAATGGACTTGGGCCGGCCATCACCCGAGCTATTTCACAAACTTCACGCGCGCGCTGCTTGAACTCGGCTGCGTAGTGCTCGCGCTCGCACCGGCGCCGGACGAAGTGCGGGGCGCGGCGGATGCGTTTACGGAAGAAGAACGCGGCCGCCTGACGGTGCGAAAGTTCGGTCTCGCGGATCCGATACGTTTGCCGGTCCGCCGCTTTGATCGGTTGACTCAACTCTGGCAGACGATGGGAAATCTGCGGCGCGAAATCGAGCGCTGGGAGCAGGAAAAACAGACCCGCGCTGATCTCGTTTTCTTTGCCTGCATTTACGATTTCCAGTTCCGCTTCTTCCCGGAGGTGGAACATCGTCTGCCTTACCGCTGGTCTGGTCTTTACCTCCATGCGCGCGCTTTTCGGAAGCCCGGCTCGGTTTTTCCGCAAACCGGCGAGCTGCCTTGTCCGGAGAAGTACTTTTGCTCCGGAAAACTCACCGCGGTCGCGACCTTGGACGAAGGAACGCGCGCGGCGCTCGAGCAACTGAGCGGCAAGCCGGCGATCGTCTTTCCCGACCTCACTGAAGAGGCAGCGCCGCGGCCGGACAGCGCGTTGGTGGAAAAGTTGCGGCGTTTCGCGAAGGGCCGGCCGATCGTGGGCGCGCTCGGTCATCTGCAGCCGACGAAGGGAATCGCAACGCTCGCGAAAGTAGCGAAGGACTCAGCGGCGCAGGATTTCTGTTTCGTGCTCGCGGGCGGCGTGATGTGGGAGCTTTTCAGCGCAGAGGAACAGGCGCTTCTCCGCGAGATGGCGAACGAAAACCAGAACGTCTTCACGCATTACACCCGGGTGCCGGAAGCGCCGGAG
>JBKJKL010000200.1:0-8977 GCA_046597485.1 Chthoniobacterales bacterium | reverse complement strand
GTGAACTTCGTCCCCGGTGCCACCAGTTCGCACATTTCCTTGCTCCCACGCATTTCCCACTTCGTGGGCGGCAGGTAAGTCACGCTGCCAGTCTCGCCCTTGAAGGTGGCCTGGCGGATGTCGAAGCCCTCATTCTGGAATTGCTTCATCTCCGGGGTGAACTCGACCGACGCCTGGGCGGTGGCCAAGGAGAAGGCGAGCAGAGCAAAAGTGCGACGGAGTGGACGGGGCATGGCGATTAGTAGACTTGATACCAGCGCTGCTGCTGGAGGTAGGCGGCCACCTGCAGGTTGCCCGGCGGATTGGCGCTGGTGAGAAGGAGGGGATCGTAGAACCACTTGTTGGCCATGGGGGATTTATAGACGGCACCAGTGGCATCCCACGGTCCGGTGGCTTGGTTGCTGGCGTAGAGCTGCACCATGGAGCCGTAGTAGCAGAAGGTGCGGAGTTTCCAGTCTTCCAGGAATCGGATGAAGTTCTCCGCACCCCCGCTGTAGGCGGTGCCGTTCGACGGCACGTTCCCCGCCACCAGAGCGGCGTTCACGGTCATATTAGCAGTCGCCTGGCGGCCGCTGATGGAAGAAGCAGAGGCGCCGTCGTTCCAGCCGGGAGAGAGAATGGTGATGGCGTCCGCGACGACCGCGGCCGGCTTTCGGGTGTAACCTGTCACCGTCGGCTTCGAGTATTCGGGTGGCGAGGCGTTGGAGAGTGGTGCAGCACCACCCGTGTTGTAGTTGCCGGTAATGTAAACGGGATTGTTCGAGACAATGGTCAGGCCATTAGAGGGCAGGGTGGTGCCGTTGATGATGCGGAAGGCGCGCCGGGAGGTGACATAGTTTATCCCGTTGATGGTCACGGTCGCTGGCGTGCCAGCCACCTTGACCGAGCCGTCGCTATTATAGATCACGCCACCGGCATCGCTCACGTAGAGAAGGCCGGTCCAGCCGGCGAACGTGTTAGAGGCGAGGAAACTGTTCAGGACGCCGACGTCAATCGTAGTGACTTTGACCGCTGTGCCCTCGCGGGCGTCATAGAGTGGGATGTTCTGCCGTAAAATGCTAGAGCTAGTGCCCTGGCCACTGTTTCCGACCAGAGCGTTCTTTTCTCCACCGGTGTTGTAGTTAGTGACCGTTCCAGCGCTGTCGACGCGGGAGATACTCGTCGAGCCGTCGGCATTAATTATCACCCGCCAGCTCGGCTGATTATAGTAGCGGACCATGGCAAGCGGATCGGTGCCCGTGACAGGTGGCTCGAGAATTTCATGATAGGTTCCGGCGTTGGCGTTGCCGGGGCTGAACTTCAGCGTCCAACCAAAAGGCAGATATGGCGAGACCTGCGAGGGCGGACTGTCCGACAAGGTGAGGCTCGGATCACTCTTGGCGAAGTTAGGCGTGGTGAAGCTTGAGCCGGGATAGCGCGGATCCTTCGGTGCATAACCGTTCACATACTCGGAACCGTATTCGCAGTAGGAAGACGCGGTGAAGTTGCTGGAGCCGATATAAAGCCCGGCATTGGTATGAATCGGCCCCTTGATGTCCAGGGCAGTGGTGGGCTGCAATTCGAGGTCGTCGTTATAGAAGAGGGCGTAGGTCCAAGGCTGGTCGAATTTTTTCTCGAAGACGCGCCGCACCTTGGAGGTCACATTTCCGGCCAGGGACGGAACAGTCACATCGACCGAAGCGAGGTAGAAATAACTGAATTGGGAGGTGTTCGGGCCGTAGGCTGGAGGCGGCACAGCCGAGCGGCTCATGAGGGTGAAAGAACCCGATCCATTGCTTGTTTCAATCAGCGCGTCCTCGTTCGCGTTTAGCGAAATCATGGGATCGACCGCCTGGATCCGATATTGGCTGACAGAGTAGGCCGAGGTAGGGAAGTTAGACGGGCTAGGGAGCGGTATGACCGGAGGCGTGGCGGCCGGGCTCATCTGCGGGATGGGGGTAGGGGCTGGACCGGGGTTCCAAGCCGAGGTGAAGAAGTAGTTAGTGCCGACAAGCGACAAATCGGTGCCGCCGCTGTTCGTGGAAGTGGAGGTCCAGGTAGTGCGGTAAATATTCCGCCACGAGGTGAAAAGAGCCTCGAGGTGACCGTCGGCGATCTCCGTGGCGACCGCGCTGTTGCGTGTGCGCTGCGTGGTGCGGGAGATCTGGGTGGTATATTCCATGGCCACTCCGAGAAGGACGAGGAGGGTGGCCACGACGGCGATCGTGATCACGAGAGTGCTGCCGCTGTTTGATGAGGATGGGCGCTTCATGAGGCTATTGAAAAGTGGTAATGCGCGAGCGGTAATCGATCTGGGTATCGAGGAGGGAGGAGGTGGCGAGGAAGCCCCGATTGGTTGACTTCGGATCCCGCGCACTCAAGCGCACCTTAATATAGCGATTATCGGGACCGCCGGAACGGTTCAGCGGCACTGAGAAGGGCCGCGGGCTGGTCAGCCCGTGTGCCACCACCGCCGTGTCTTTCCAGAAGAGCGTGCCCGTTATGGAGGAATCGTTAGAAGTAGAGCGCCACTGGTAGAAATGCAGCTCGCCGTTTTCGTAGCGAAACTGGCCAGTGCCGGGCGGGACCTCCACATATTGTCCGGCGACCAGGGTGAAGTTCCCAGAGAGATCGGCTACATAGTTGCCGCCCTGGACCAGATACATCGCACGGGAGGTATAGTAGGTGATGGCGTAGGTGGAACCGGAGTAGGGCGGTGGCTTGATGGTGGCCTCCGCGGCCCTCTTGGAGAAGACATTTGAGTGGTTCGTCGTCCCGGAGGCGGTAATCTTGACGATATCTTCCTCGATCCCAAAAAATGGGATGATCAACTGCATTCCTTGGATCGGGGGGCCCGGGTTGTCTTTGATCATGATCAGGTTGGGGTTGCCTGGATCTTGCCAGACGTAGTTCGGTCCGCTGGAAATGTTCTGGAAGGAGACGCCAGGCGCGGTCGGGGGAGTGGCGCTGGGCGAAGCGCCCGGGCTCGCGCTTGGGTTGATCACTGAGTAATCGATCTCGCGCAATTGCGGGACGGAAATGGAAGCGTGCAAATCGCGAGTGAGGCGGACGACGCCCTGCCGGGCGTTTTCGTGCGCGACGTTCACTGCGGTGTTTTTCGCGGAGAGAGTCATCCCGCTCTGCAGGACGGTGAAGAAAACAAGGCCAAGCAAACTCAAGACGCCGGTGGCGACCATTATCTCGGCCAACGTCATGCCGGCGCGGTGCAGGCGGGGTAGGGAGGGAGTTTTCATTGATCGGCAGTGCGCAGGACGTCCATCGGGACTGTGTAATCGTTGCTCCGGAAGGTATAGGTCACGACGACGCGGGCGCGGCGCGTGTTGAGATTGGTGTTGTTGATGTAGTTCATCGTCATCCCGGTATCGACCACCGCATTGGTCAGGGTGCCAGCCACGGAGACGGTCCCAGTGGTGGGATCCTGATAGATGAAAGCCTGCCGCTGGATGGGTTGGCCGGAGCCGGTGCGGTAGTAGGGATAGTAGGGGTAATACTTGCTCGTGGTGGCAGGCGCCGAGGCCGGGGGCGATGTAGGAAAGATGACGCCGCTCGCGGCCAACTGGTCCAGCTCGCTCGTGGTCATCAGTTCCACCGGGATCTTGTTCAGGTTATTCGCGGTCACGTCGAAGGGGACACGCGAGAGGATGAGATCGATCTGATTCTGGGCCGCGATCTGCGCCTCGCTGTAGAGGCGGGTGGAGGTGGCAAAGGTGTTGATCGAGTTAAAGCCGATGTAAACGCCGGCCGCCATCGTCCCGAGGACGGCAAGGGCAATGACGATCTCAAGGAGAGTGAACGCTGCTCTGCCCGGTTTTAGTTGAAGGCGCGATGAAACCATTGGGTGGATCACTCGATAAAAGTTCTCACCCTTATTTTAAGCAGCCGGCATGCCGTCCAGTGGCCTGCGCTGTCGCCCGCCATGCGACTTGGAAACGCCGCGCCCCGCGCCGCCCGGTCAGACGCGTGGCGCCCGCCCGCTTTAAATGTCGATCGTCTCGCCGATCTTCGGCAGGAGCAGCTCGAGCCCGGCGGACTGCGCCATCTTCAGGGCGGCGCCGTGATCAAGCTTGATCGGCGGGAAGGTATCGTAGTGCACGCCGACAAATTTCTTCACACCGACCATCTCGGCCGCGCGACAGGCGTCCTCGATGCCCATGGTGTAGAAGTCGCCGATCGGAAAAATGGCAAAGCGCAGGGCGGGGCGGTCGCGCAGAAGCTGCATGTCCATCGTGAGCGCCGTGTCGCCGGAGTAGTAGAAATTCCCCTCGGCCGCTTCGACCACAAAACCCGCCGGGTTCCCGCCGTAGCTGCCGTCCGGCATCGAGCTGCTGTGGACGGCATTGGTCAGCTTGACCCGGCCAAAGGGGAACTTCGCCGCGCCGCCGTGGTTCATCCCGTGGACGTTTTTTACACCCTGCTTCTCCAGCCAGGCGGAGGGCTCATAGGAAGTGATCACCGTCGCGCCGGTGCGGCCCGCGATCTCCGCCACGTCCGCGACATGATCGCCGTGCCCGTGCGAGACGAGGATGAAATCGGCCGCGATCTTCGCGATGTCGATCTCCTGCGCGAGCGGGTTCGGCTTGATGAAAGGATCGAAAAGGAGCGTCTGGCCGCCCGCTTCGACCGCAAAACAAGCGTGGCCGTAGTAGGTAAACTTCATGGTGGATAATTTGCGCACTTTCCGGGTGGCGTCACGGACGGGAAGGCGAGCGCGGCGGGCGCGCGGCCGTGCTAAGGTGCGGCTTCTGAACGTCGCGCTTCTTCTCTTTTCCGCCGTCTCGTTTCTCGCTTATGGGTCGGCCTGTTTTCTCTCGCGCAGGATGGAGCGGGAATTCGTTCGCTACGGGCTTGGGGTGCAGCGGCGGATGGTGGGCGCGCTGCAAATCCTCGGGGCGCTCGGGCTTCTCCTCGGGCTGGCTTATCCGTCACTCGGCCGGCTGGCTGCGGCCGGTCTTACGGTCATGATGCTGCTCGCCGTCGGCGTGCGGATCCGGATCCGGGACAGTTTTTTCCAGACGCTACCGGCGCTGCTTTACACGGCGCTCAACGCCTATCTCTGCGCGGTGGCCTATTGACCGAGCTGGCAGCTAGAGGAAGGCGATCGCCAGGCACATCACGAGCAAGAGCGCGGCGGGGAGTGACTTGGCCGGCCGGTCCCCGATTTTCCAATGCATCGCGATCGCGCCAAGCATCATGACCGCGAGACCCAGTGCCGCCGGCAGGACGATTGCGGGAACCCAGATGCCGACGATGAGCGCCGCGGCGAGGGAGAGCTTGATCGCGCCGATCACGTACATCCCGATGACGGGTAGCCCGTAGGCGGCAAACTCGCCTTGCAATGTGGTGGCGTGGCCGCCGCGGTAGGCGCTCGCTTGTTTCGGGCGCACGAGCCAGACGTTGAAGATGCCTAGCGCGACGATGACTTGGAGGAGGACGGGGAGAAGTTCCACGGGTTCCTGCTTATCCGGCGCTCCGCCACGCGGCAAGCTATTCCCCGGCGCGGCTGCCTAACGAGTCCTGCGCACCTGCACTTCGGGGCGATAGGTGATGCGCACCAGGAGATCGCCGCGGCCGCCGCGCGGCTTCGGCAGGCCTTCGCCCGGCACGCGCAATACTTCGCCGCGCGCTACCCGGGCCGGCACGTGCACACTGACACGGCGGCCATCCAGGCTGCTGACGCTTTCCGGGCCGCCCTGCATCGCCCGGCGGTTGTCGATGCGCAGATCGCAGCGCAGGTCCGAGCCGCGCACCTTGAAGCGCGCGGAAGGCAAGGCGCGCAGGCGAAGGATGACGTGACCGCCGGTGAAGGGCCGCGGCAGACGGACACGCGCGCCGGGCGCGGTCATCGCCGGGACCTCGAGTGGATACACTTCCGCGTCGCCGGGATTTACCGGGTCGCGCACCATGACTTGAAGCGAAGTCCCGTGGAGGAAGTCCTCCAATCGCAGACGCACTTCCTGCGTGATGTTCCGCTCGATCCGGCCGCGCGGCGGCGCGCTGCCTCGGCCGCTCTGCTCGCGATCGTAGGCGCGACGGAGTTTCGGGTCGCTCAAGATCTCGTGCGCCGCGTTCAGCTCCTGGGAACGCTCGACCGCCGCGGCCGATTGCTCGTTCAGGTCGGGGTGGTGCTGTTTCACGAGCCGCCGATACGCTTCGCGCACCTCGGCTGCGGTGCAGTCGGGCGAGAGGCCAAGCGTCTCGTAATGGCTGGAAATCATGCGCGCGTCGGAGCATTCATCCAGAGTCCGCGTTGGACAACTGCGGGCCGTCGCCGCGAGACTGCGCGGTGCAGATCGCGATCATCGGCGCCGGACTCGCCGGCATCTCCGCAGGCAACGTGCTCACTGCGCGCGGGCATCGTGTCGTCCTTTTCGAGAAAGCGCGCGGCTTCGGTGGACGATGTGCGACGAAGCGCTGGGAGGGGCACGTGGTCGATCATGGCGCGCAATACTTCACGCTGCGCGACGGGCGTTTCCGCGCCGCGGCCGAGGCGGCGTGCGGCGACGCGCTCCAGCGGATCGGCGCGCCGGTGCTGGATGAAAATGGGAACGCGCGACCCGAGACCGGCCGCTGGTTTCACCGCGACGGCAACAGCCGGCTGGCGCGCGACCTCGCCCGTGGACTCGATGTCCAGCTCGAGACGACGATCGCGAACGCGCGCGAGTTGCTGCGCGAGGCCGGCGGCGAGTTCGATCACGTCATCAGCACCGCGCCCTTTCCGCAGACGGCGCAGCTTTTCGGTCTCACCGCGAGCTTCGATTACGTGCCGTGCCTGACCGTCCTACTCCGCTACCGCGGCGACTCGTTAGGCACGACCGCTTCCGCCTATGCGATCAGCGACCACCGCGGCCCGCGCGCGTGGAGCGCCTGCGAGAATCATAAGCCCGGCCGCATCCCCGCCGGCGAGACGGTGCTGGTCGCGCAGATGGCCGAAACGTTCAGCCGCGAGCATCTCGAACAGGCGCCGGAGAATTACGCAGCACTGGTCCGTCCGCTGCTCGAAGCACGCTGGCAGTTACCCGCTGACCGGTTCGTGGGAGCGCTCGGCCATCGCTGGCGTTATGCGCGCGTCAAGCAAACGCTGCCGCCGCCCGAGCTACCGCGAGGCCTGCACTTCCTCGGCGACGCGCTGATCTCCTCCCGCGTGGAAGATGCCTGGCTGGCGGGCCAGCGCGCGGCCGCTCTCTGCGCAGCGGACGACGGCGAGTATCTGCATTAACTTCCGCAGTGAATCGCACTGACTTCCGCGCCCAGCTTCTCGGCCTCGACCTCAGCGACCGCGCCGCGGAGGCGGTGTTTCGCGATCGCATGATCGAGCTGCTCGACGGCACGCCCGATTGCTTCCAGCGCACTGCCTTCCCGGCGCACTTTACCGGTAGCGCGCTGGTGGTGAATGCCGATGGTTCCCGGGCCCTGCTGCATCATCACCGCAAGCTCGACCGCTGGCTGCAGTTCGGCGGGCATTGCGATGGCGAGGAGGACATCCTCCGCGTCGCCTGCCGCGAAGCGGGGGAAGAGTCCGGCCTCGCCAATCTCATCGTCGCCTCGGCTCGCCCCTTTGACCTCGACATCCACGAGATCCCCGCGCACGGCACCGAGCCGGTGCACGAGCACTTCGATATTCGCTATATCCTCATCGCTCCCGCCGATGCCATCCCCGTGACCAGCGCCGAGAGCAAGGAGCTCCGCTGGTTTACCCCCGAGGAAATGGAAGCGCTCGGCCTCGATGACGGCCTGCAGCGCCTCGTCACGAAATGGCGAGACCTGCAGACGAAACGACGCCACTAGCGGCGCTTCAGATGCCAGTCATGGCGCGAAGAAAAAAGATCAGCACCGCGATCGTGATCACGGCCATCGGAGCGCGCGCGAGAAACTTGGTTGTCGCATTCAAGCTCTGCCCCCGACGCGATTGCATGAACGCAATCAGAGCCAGCACCAGCCCGATGGCATAGCAGATCAGCGCCACGGTGGCCGCCAGCGGGAATCCTGTCGTCGACCGCGGGATGACAAACCCGCTCACGAGCCCCAGCCCGAGAAAGAAAAACGACGCCAGCCCAAGCTTCGAAAGATGATTCATGTGCGGCAGTCTGCGCCGAGTGCCCGGACCGCGCGAGAACCTTCGCGAAAGCCAGACACGGCTGCGCTTGCTGTGGACGCGGCGGAGCGCGATGACATTCGCTTCATGGGCAGCGACCGGGAAGAGACGAAGCGCGCGACGGTGGTGGGCAACATCTTGCGCGGGTCGCTGGGGAATGCGGTCGAGTGGTTCGACTTCTATTCCTTCACGGTTTTCGGGACTTACTTCGCGCACCATTTTTTCGCGAGCGGGCGGGAAGATGAAGACCTGCTCGGCGTGCTCGGGGTCTTCGCGGCGGGGTTTGTGATGCGGCCAGTGGGGAGTTGGTTCTTCGGGCGCTACGCGGACCAACGAGGACGGCGCGCGGCGTTGACCTTGAGTGTGCTGCTCATGGCGGGCGGGTCGATGCTGATCGCGGTGACGCCGGGGATCGGGTCGATCGGGCGGGCGGCGACGTTGCTGCTCTTCGTGGCGCGTTTGATCCAAGGCTTCTCGGTGGGCGGGGAGTATGGGACGAGCGCGACCTACATGAGTGAGATGGCGACGCGGAACCGGCGCGGGTTTTACTCGAGCTTTCAATACCTCACGTTGATCAGCGGGCAGGTGCTGGCGCTGGTGCTGCAGATGATCCTGCAGGGGACGATGACCGACGCGGCGCTGCACGCGTGGGGCTGGCGGATTCCGTTCGTGGTCGGCGCGCTGGCGGCGTTGACGGTGCTCTGGTTGCGACGCGGGATGGTGGAATCCGTCCCGGCGGAGCAGATGGCAGCGGCGCGCACGGCGCGGCGCGGGGAAACGGCGCCCGGGACGATGCGATTACTCGTTAGGCATTGGCGGCCGTTCCTGGTCGTAATCGGGCTGACGATGGGCGGGACGGTCGCTTTCTACACTTTCACCTCCTAC
>JBKJKL010000070.1:0-3092 GCA_046597485.1 Chthoniobacterales bacterium | reverse complement strand
GGTTGCTTGATACCGTTGACGTTGCGCGGGCGCGCTATTCCTTCGGAGCTAGCGCAATTGAAGTGATTGTGGCGGACAATGCTTCCACGGACCGCACCGCTGAGATAGCCATCGTCTGGGGCTGTCGTGTGGTTCCTGTCGTGACACGAGTGATTGCCGCGGCCCGCAACGGAGGAGCCGCCCACGCGATTAGCCCGATCCTAACATTCGTAGATGCGGACACCCAGATTCATCCCGAAACCTTTAACGGCATCATGCGCACTCTGGCGGATGGGAGGATCGTGGGAGGCGCCACTGGCGTTACCTTGGAGCGCTGGTCATCGGGACTCGCGCTGACATATGCCATGATTATGCCAATGGTAATCGCCACGGGAATGGACACTGGCGTCGTTTTCTGCCGGCGCAGCGACTTTGCTAAGATCGGTGGCTACAACGAGCGGCTTCTGGTCGCTGAAGATGTTTCCTTTCTGTGGGCCTTAAAACGCCTTGGGCGATCTCGTCGCCAACGGCTGACCCGGCTCCGCGCCGTAAAGGCGATCGCGTCCACTCGAAAGTTCGACCGTTACGGGGATTGGCACTACTTTCGCCTCATCTCCCGCCTGGCGGTCGGGCTTTTACGCCACCCGAAGGCAACTGATGATTTCCTTCGAAAATACTGGTACAACGATCGTGGATAGCCGTTTGAATTGCAGCTTCACCAGGCGATGCAGACATGCGGTTAGGTCAAGTTTGTTCTTTGGTGTCGCATCAGGTTTCTTTCTGTTCCCCTCAAGAGGAGGGGTCGGGGAACGGTGGTTCCCCAAGGCTGGGCTTCTTCATGGGAAACTTTTGAGTAAGTAGAGTTTCTGCTGCACGAAGGCTTCTTTGCTTTCGCTGGCCCCACCGCGTTTTTGCCTTCGATGACTTCCATACTCAACTCTCAGCCACGCGCGCCCTCGCCAGCGGTCGCTGATCTTGTGTCTCGTTAGACTCTCGTCGCTGCCACGGTCATGTCGTTTTTGAAGCATCGGGCGATTATTCGTCTTTTCTTGAATAGACCGAAGACGCGGAGCGTTTCGCTGAAGTGGCTCGTCAGAACACATACGCGGCTTTTTCAGTCATTTCTGGCAGAGCACGAGTTCTTGCTCAAGAAGGAGAGCGATGACTTCATTTACGTGGTGCTGGACGGTAAGACCTTCGTCTGGCCAGCTCGCGCTGACCTCGAGCGGCTCAAACACCTATTGGCCGAATTGACCACAGAAGGACACCCTCACCGATATGATTTTGGCCGGACGATGTTAGCTCCGAATGAAGTCGTCCTTGATGTCGGCTGCTGCGAAGGCGGCTTCGCGGCGAAAGCCGCTGAAGAAGGAGCAATCGTTATTGCTGTCGAACCGTCAAGGATGATGGGCACTGTCATCCGACGCCTGTTTGAGGTTCGCGGGCTGCCTACTCCCGAGATCAAGGAGTGCTTACTCGGTCCGAACCGAGGCTTGGCACACTTTGTCGACGATGTGCGCGATCCTGCTCGCAGCCAGATCAGCGAAACCGCCCTTCCGGGTTCTTATCCCGTGCCGGTAAGGACAATAGACGAACTCACGGCAGAATTGCCCCGGAAGCCGACCTACATTAAATGTGACGCTGAAGGAGCGGATTTCGGAATCCTCCAGGGTGCGCACTGCTTATTGGGCGAGTTTCACCCGAAAGTGGCGGTCACCACGTATCATCATACCAATGACTTCGAACGAATCGGGACATACCTTCGATCCCTTGGATACAGCATCGAAGGAAAGGGTTTCCTCTTAGTAGAGGACGAACTACGTGTGGTTATGTTGCATGCAGCATAAACTAACCTGAGTCTAACGAAGCGATGCAGACATGTGGTTAGGTCAAGTTCGTTCTGACAAAGCCGCTCTCCACGAAAGCGTGCTGCCGCCGCCGGGTTCACTTCTCAACGACTCACTGCGCTAGCGCGGGGCGAACTCGAATTCCGCTTTGTCCTTCTTCTGCGAAAGGACGAGGTGCGCGGCGAATTTGTTGCCGCGTTTGCTGACGAAATCCTCGATCAACGGCGAGCGCCCGTCGGCCAGAAGCGCGTGCACTTCTTCCGGGGTGATCTCGTGTTCGCACAGCTTCTTCGCGAGCTTGAAGACGGAGCGATTGTCCTGGTCGGGCTTGCGCACGTAGTAGGCATCCTCCAGCTCGACAAGCTCGCCCCCGTGCGTCTTGCTTTCGCCGAGCACTTTGGCTTTCGAGAGGTCCGCCTTCTCGCGCGTCTTCCGCGCGACTGGCTTGCCATCCTTGTCCGTCTTGGCCGCGCGTGGCGGAAATTCCCAGCGAATCTTCTCCTCAGCTTTGACGAGGAACGCATCGAACGGCCGATTCTTTTTCGAGATGAATCCCTGGAGCAGATCGGTCTTGCCCAGCTCGATCATCTTGATCGCCTGCTCGCGCGTGATTTCCTTTTTGCACATGAGCCGCGGCATGCGGAAGGCCTGCTTCCACTCGCCGTTTTCCTGCTCGCGCAGAACGTAGTTCGAACCCACTTCGCAGAGCTCCCCGCCCGTCGCGGGATCGGTCCAAAAAGACTCGACTGAGCCGAGATCGACCTTGTCGCCGAAATCGTATTCCGCTTTCCACTTCGCGGTTACCTCATCCTTCACCAGCTTGAGAGTGGCCGCGAAACTGTTGCGGGTTTTCGCGGAGATGAAGCCATCGAGCGGGCCAACGACGCCCTTCTCGACCAACTCGCGGATCTCGGCTTCCTCCATTTTCCGGCCACCGATCACTTTGTAGAGCATGAAATCGCCGTCCTGCGATTTGTAGCCGCGCAGCGTTTCGCGCAGCGGTTTGTCGTCGGTCGGCGAGAGGATGTCGGTCTCGCGCGCCACGGAATCGTCTTCCTCGAAACCCTTCACCCGCTCGACGATGCCTTTCGTCTTCTCGACGATCTCGGACATGAATTTTTCGCGCGGGAATTTCCCGTGCTCCATCAGCCGAAGCTGATGCTCCCATTCGCCCGTCATCGCCGGGCTGGTCAGGTCGGAAGCTTTCACCGCGGAAAGGAACTCGATCAGCTGCTCGGCCTTGGCTGTAGGCACCAGATCACGCTG
>JBKJKL010000439.1:0-3319 GCA_046597485.1 Chthoniobacterales bacterium | reverse complement strand
AGGGACCGCGGCCAAACGACCAGATCACGCAGGCATCAGTAACGCTCCGCGAAGTGGCCGCGGTCCCTCGACAAAAAGAATGGGGTGCTTCTCGGAGAGGCGGGAGTGGAACTGTTGCGGCCGCTGCCAGACCCAGTCCCAGCCGAGATGCGAATGGACGATGATTGGGAACGGAGGTTTGCCCTGTTCGGATTCCGTTACTGTCTTGCTTGCGTCTTTGTTTCCGCCGGTGAGGCCCTCGCGTGTCATTGCCCTTATTTGCATGGTCGCGTGAGATACGGAGGGCGAGGGGGACACGGATGTAACTGGTCCTGACTGCCCGGGCGCGCGAGTTCCCTCTGCTCCATCGAAAGAAGGAGATGCGTCGCTAGTTACCGCCGTCTAGTAAATACCATCCAGTCCAGAAAAGGCGGTGTGGTATCACTTCTTCTGCCAAGTTCATTGACAGTCCGCCCGCTTGTAAACTATCAATAAAGGCGTGCGAGTTCCCCCAAATCGTCTCGCTTTTGCCCTTACGACGCCGGATTCCGGCAAGGATCGCAGTGCCAGGTGCCACGCTGTTTCGTTGCGCCCCCCAATTGCCTGTGGAGAGGACCGGTGCCGCGAACTGCGCTCAGATGAGAGGCCCATCCAGTAGAGATGCCGTGCTCGGTCCTCCAAGTCTGCCGCTCTGCGGGAGACGGACAGCGCTCCAAGCTGGCCTGCATCGCGTCGTGTACAGCGGCTCTCGTCCTTGGGGTAACGCTGCCCGCCTTCGGGCAGGAAAGCGTCACCCCGCCGGAAGCATCCGGGACCTACGTCGCAGCGGCGGCGCCGCTCCTCGCGGCTGAGCTGGGACGTGAGGCGACGGGCACTTTGCCCGAGGCGGAGCTGGGAGGCGAATGGATGCCGGTCGATGCCGGGAGTGGCTTGGGCGATTCCACCGCGGTGGCGGAATCGGCCAGCGACGCGGTCGAGTTGGTGGAGACGCGCGACGCGGGCCACGCCGGACGCTGGCGTGTTTCACCGCATCTCCTCCTGAGCGGCACCTACGACGATAACATCTTTATCCAGCACACCGATCCGGTGGGCGATTTCATCGTGACGGCCGCGGCGGGGCTAGCCTTTGGCTTCTGGGATGGCGAAGGGGAACGCGAGCGCTTCCTCGATCGCAATCACTTCAGCACGACGTTTGAGCGTAGCCGCGGAAATCTCTTCCTCGTCGACTACACCGCGATCGGTCACAAGTTCATCCGGAACGGGAGCGAGGACTCGTTAGACCACGACGGCCTCTTCCAAGCCCGCTGGCACCAGGAAAAGCTAACCCTCGCCGCCGGCGCGCATCTCGAATCGAAGACGGAGACGAATATCGACGTTGGCGATCGCATCCGCCGCAAGACTGCGGCGACGAACGTTAGCGTCCGCTACGAGATGACTGACCGGACCGCTTTCGGCCTCGAAGGCGCGTATGTGGTCAACGATCCGGAAGCTTTTATTGGCAACCGCGAGACCCGTGGCGAGGCGACGATCGACTACGCGGCCACACCGGTCACGGCGTTCGGCATTGGCGTAGCCGCAGGCGTGGTCGATCCCGACTTCGGCGCCGACCAGACCTTCGAGCGCATTGTCGGCCGGGTGCATTACGCCTTAACCGACAAGGTCGACTTCTCCTTCCGGGGCGGCGCCGAGTTGCGCCAGTTCGAGCGCGTGGGCGGTGGCGACCGGGTGAACCCGATCTTCGAACTGCGCGCCGTCTGGCTGCCGGCCGCCGGCACGGAACTGGCGGCGGATGCGTTCCGCCGGGTGGAAACTTCGGCCGCGTTGGTCGAGGAAGATTTCGAGACGACCGGCTTCGCCCTGACTTTCCGCCGCGAGGTTCGCACCGGGCTGCATCTCTCCCTCGCGGGCGGTTATCAGAACGTCCGCTACCGCACCGCCAACACCACGATCTCGCGGATGGATGATTACTTCTATATCCGGCCTGCGCTCGTCTACAATTTCGCCACTTGGGGCAACGCCGCGATCAGCTACGAGCATCGACAGAACGATTCCGACCGGACCGTCTCCAGCTTTACGAACAACCTGACCACCGTGCAGGTGGGCTTCCAATATTGATGAACCCGCGCCTCCAACCAGCCTCCGCAGGCGCCACGTTTCGGCAGAGCGTGCGAATCCTTTTTCCGCTGCTGCTCATAACTGCGCTCGGCGTCGGGAGCGTGCGGGCGCAAACACTCGTCGACCCGGTCACGCCGGTGAGTGCGGCCGCTCCCAGCCACGTCCTCGCGCCGGGCGAACTGGTGCAGATCAAAGTCTTCCAGGAAGCCGACCTCGATACCGCGGTCCGCATCCCGAGCGATGGGCGGATTAACTTCCCGCTCATCGGCGAAGTCGTCCTCTCCGGCGAGACGGTGCAGAGCGCGACAAGGACAATCCGCGACCGCCTGCAGGCGCGCTTCCTCGTCAATCCGCAGGTGACGATCGCCGTCATCGAGCAGGCCAAGCGCCTCTTCACCGTTCTTGGCCAGGTGCAGCGCCCAGGCACTTACCGTTTTCCAGAATCGCAGGCGCTCGATGTTCTCCAGGTCATCGGCATCGCGGGTGGCTACACGCGGATGGCCGACGCGGGCCGGATCACCATCCGCCGGCGCGCCGGGGGCGAGGATCGCGTGGTGAAGCTCGACGGCAAGCGGCTCGCCCGCGGCCTCGGGACGGAGCTGTTTTTGGTCGAACCCGGCGACGTGATCACCGTCGGCGAACGCCTATTTTAATAATGAGCGCGCACGAGCAGAAGCCGACAGAACTTTCCTTCGTGACCGATGTCCGATCGGTCTTTACTTCATTCCGTGAGCGCTGGCTGCTCATCGCGCTCTGCGCAGTCGGCGGTCTCGGGTTGGCCTTCGTTGCGACCCGCTTCATGCCGAATGTCTACCAGGCGAAGACCGTGGTGCAGGTCGAGCAGGAGGAGCAGAAGGTGTTGAAGATCGAGGGGGTCAAATCGGAGGACCTGAAGTCGATCGAAATCCTGAAGACGTTCGAGCAGAACGTGACCAGTCCGGAAGTGCTTCTCCGCGTCATTCACAATCCGGAGATCGCGAACGATCCGCGTTTCCTCCCGGAAGCAAAACGCCGCACCGACAACGGCCTGCAGGAAGCGCTCGCGAAACACGTCGATGCCAAGATGCGCCGCGGCACCCGCTTGATCGACATCACCGTCTCGCATCGCGATCCCGAGATGGCGCAACGGATCGCTGCGCTCCTCGTGGACGAATTCGTCACCTGGAATTCTCAAGCGCACCGCCAGGCCGGGCAAAATGCGAATCGTTTCCTCCTCGATGAAGCC
>JBKJKL010000376.1:0-5041 GCA_046597485.1 Chthoniobacterales bacterium | reverse complement strand
GCCGATGTCTGGCGTAGACGATTTCGCCGACGCGATCGACGACGTGCTCGCCTCCGAGCCGGTCAACGAAAGCAGCGGTGGTTAGTGGGGGAGGAAAAAGAAGACCGTATTTACAGGATGGGAGCGTCAGTCGCGACGGTCCCTTTCCCCAATCCTGAAACATCCTGTTTAATCCTGTCCCAGAAGAACTGCGCCGGGCCGGCGCCCGTCCCTCTCGCAGTTCCGCGCTGGTTTGCGATGCCTGCCGCGTTGACACTCCCGCTCGCGTTCTAGGCTCCTCGGTTGCACTTGGGAACGCACTTGTCTGCGAAACTCCGTTTCGCTCCGGCGCAGCCGCAATGGATGGAAGCGCGCCGTCGCTTCCTCGCCGCGAAACCGACGGCGCGGTTCCCTCCAGAAGCGATTACGGCACAACGGTAAGGGTGAGATCATTTCCATCGCCGCCGCTGTAGCTGGCTTGGAGATTGTTCCCGTTCACGTTCACGATCCCGCCGTCGGGTAGATTGCTGAAAGTGCCGGCAATCGGCGTAGGCGCGGTGTTGCGAATAACGGTAAGGACGAGGCCTTGCGTCAGCGTGCCCTGAGTTGTGCCACTTAAGATAAAGTTAGTCCCGCTGTTGATGGTTACTCCGTTGGCGATCACTTTGTCCGTTTTAGAGAGCTTTTTCTTCGCCTTGAACGTGTAGGTATAGGTCGACACCGAATTGAAGGTTAGGGCAGCTTGAATGGTGAGGGTGGCTTGCTTATTTGTGGCATGGGCGGGAGCTAGAAACGCAGCGGGTCCGCCTGCTGTGCCGAGCGTGACTCCGCCTGCGATGATGCCGCTGCCGCCCAAAGTTCCGCTGTTTACCCGCACTGGGCCGCTACCAGTGCCCGAGCCGACGCTGTTGCTCACGACGAGCGTCCCATCCTCCACGGTCGTGCCGCCAGTGTAACTGTTCGCAGCATCTAAAGTCACCGTACCCAGGCCTGTTTTTGAAATCGAACCCCCAGGTTCCCCACTGAGCCCGCCATCCTGAATTGCGCCTGAAAAAAGGGTACTGAGATTATTGCTGCCGATCGTGAGGTTGTTCGCTCCGAGCAAGGCCATGCCGTCTCCCTCCAGTGACCCGATTGTCACACTCTCCGCGTCATGGGTGCTGATGTCCATGCTGCCGAAGCCGTAAAGTTGAACCCGGGCGGTTCCGCCAAAGGAACCGTTTTCAAAAAGAATCGTCCCTCCTCCGCCTTCCACGGAACCGCTATTGGCGACGAGGTTCGCGTTCGCCGCCGATGAACTGAAATGAAAATGGACCGAGGCGCCCAGCGCGCCGGCCACTGTCGCGCCCTCCGCGACGAAAGTTGCTTCTGCGGCGCTCGCGCTTTCTGAGAAGACCATGCGTCCGCCGAGTCCCCCCTCGACCGAGGCAGCGTTCCCGCTGCAGGTTGCGTTCCCGGCAGAAGCGGTTGCGTAGAATTCGATGATGCCGCCAAACACTCCGCTTGCCACTGCGCCCTCGGCGAGTGCGGTGGCGTCGCCGGCATTTGAGCTATCGCGAAACTGTAGGAAACCGCCCCCGGCGACAGCTGCCTTCAGTTCGAAGTTAGCTTCGGCCGCGGTCGAAGCATCGAAGAAATGGACGTTGCCGGAGCTCGCTCCAGCAAATGCCGATCCGTTGGCAGTAAAACTTCCACCGCCTGCAGCTGCGGAATCGAAAAACTCAACGTCTCCTGCAACACCGCCGCTTTGCAAGCCTGGGTCGACGGTAAACGTGGCGCGATCGGCGCTGGAGGTGCCAAAAAATCTGGTGACGCCTCCCAAGGCAAACGCTATCCCGCTACCTTTGTTGAGAAAGGTCGCTTGACCTGCGGTTGATGAGTCAAAGAATTCTGTGGAACCCCCGGAGGCTCCGGCGACTTCCGCGCCGAGGTTGGTGAAAGTTCCTTGCTGGGCGGTGGAAGTGTCGAGGAATTGGGTGCTCCCGCCGCCAAACCCGCTCTTCAGCCCGCCCTCATTAACGAAAGTCGCGTCACCGGCGGTGGAGGTCTCGCGGAAAAAGAGGAGAGCACGAGCTCCGCCGCTAGCGCCGCCGCTTTCGATTGTGAAGCTAGCGGTGCCGGCGCTGGAATTGTTGAAGAACTGGATGTAGCTCCCGCCGGTGAAGCCACTCTGGCTGCCCTGAATGTCAAAGGTGGCATTGCCTGCGCTCGAGTTGTCCAGAAAATTAATCAGGGCCCCCTCGGCCCCCTCGACATGCGCTCCATCGGTCTCAAACGTGCCAGTCGCGGCCATCGAAACGTTGAAAAACTGCATGAAACCGCCGCGCGCGCTGACGGCTGCTCCGCCGAGAACGAGGAAGAGACCGCTGTCGGCGCTCGAGGAATCGAAAAATTGGGTCGAGCCGCCGAACTGCTCTGCCAGCAACGCGCCCTTGTTCGTAAAGACGGTCTGGCTTCCGGCCGTTGATCCGCCAGTAAAAAAGATGTCGCCGTGGTTACCTTGGCGGTTAGCCGCGGTCTCGAACATTTCGTTCGTGCTTGATTCGTTTTCGATGCCGGTGCCGCTGATTGTCAATGCGACCAGGGCGCTCGCGGTGATGGTATAGGAGCTGGCGCCGCTTTGAAAAGTTATCGCGTCCACTTCCGTAGCTGACGATATGGAGACAAGGGCCGGAATCGTCATTCCGAAGGACGCGGTATCATCCGGACCGTTTGGAATTGTGGCCGGTGTCCAGTTGGAAGCGGTGTTCCAGTCCTTGGTAGCCGCGGTCGTCATCCACGTCGCACTTCCGGCCGGGCTCGTCTTGGGGAGGGCACACGCAATCAGCAGGATGGCTATTGAGAGAAACCGGTCTCGTTTTTGAGAAGAGGTGGCAAGGGGTTTCATGAGGTGACCTTCGTTAGGTCAAGCACTGCCAGTGGTGATAGGTGCTGGCGGACGAAGCGGAGTTTTTCTAGCCGCAACGTAAATGTCAAGCTCGGAGAGAGCCGCGGTAAGCGTAAGACGCGCCTCTTTCTTCCTCTTCGTCAACGGAAAGGTCGCGGAAAGGAGGCGGAAAGGGGTCGATCCTTGAATGGCTTGCAACGGAACGTCTTCGCCAGCCCGTCCGCCCGCAGGTCTCGCCGAGGGTGCTGAGGAAGCGTTGCCGATCAAGGTCGTCGCGGAAGATCGCTTCGAGTCGATCGCCCCGATCGAGCAGGTTATAAACTGCGCCAGGGAATTGAACGCGCAGCCTTGCGAGCCACGCTCCCGAGCAGAGGAGAAGCGCGCAGAGTCGTCGAGTTTGTCTCTGCAAGGCTTGCAAGGATCGACCCCGGAGCGGCGCGGGGCGCCGCCGGGGCGCCGCCCAAATGGAGGGAGGCGCGCCGTCGCTTCCTCGCCGCGGCACACCGACGGCGCGGTGCCCTCCAGAAGAGACTGCGGCTCGTTTCGCGCCGTCTCCGGCGCGCGTGCGTTGACACCCGGAACTCGCGTTCTAGCTTGCGCTTCCCACGCCCAAGTTACGATTCACCTCGAATTTCCCGATCTCTCATGGCCACAAGAACCAAATCAGCCCGCTCCAAATCGACTCCGAAACGTAAAGCCACGCCCGCCAAACCTGCCGGGAAAAAGACGCGCAACGTCTACTACTTCGGCGACGGCAAGGCCGATGGCGCGGGCAGCATGAAGCCGCTCCTCGGCGGCAAGGGCGCCAACCTCGCGGAGATGACTCGCATCGGGTTGCCGGTCCCGCCCGGATTCACGATCACGACCGAGGTTTGCACTTACTTTTCCGAGAACAAGCGCGCTTATCCGCGCGGGCTCGAGGCGGAGGTCGAGGCCTCGCTCGCCAAGGTCGAGAAATCGGTCGGCAAAAAACTCGGCGACAAGGAGCGGCCGTTGCTTCTCTCGGTCCGCTCCGGCGCGCGTGACTCCATGCCCGGCATGATGGACACGATCCTGAATCTCGGGATGAACGACACCGTGGTCGAGATCGTCGCCAAGGCGACCGAGAACCCGCGCTTTGCCTGGGATTCCTACCGCCGTTTCCTGCAAATGTATGGCGATGTCGTGATGGGCGTGCAGAAGCGCGCGGGGGAAGATCACGATCCGTTTGAGAGCGTGATCGAGCACCTCAAGGACGAGCGTTACGGCAACCACAATTTCCCCGACGTCCAGCTCTCGGTCGATGACTTGCAAGAGATGGTCCAGCGCTTCAAGGACCTGATCAAAGAGCGCACCG
The DNA here is from genome assembly GCA_046597485.1 of Chthoniobacterales bacterium. Taxonomy (GTDB): domain Bacteria; phylum Verrucomicrobiota; class Verrucomicrobiia; order Chthoniobacterales; family UBA10450; genus JACCTI01. The sequence goes on along the minus strand of JBKJKL010000376.1, from coordinate 839 downwards.
GCAAATCGTTTCCGCAGGAGCCGCGCGCGCAATTATGGGGCTCGATTAGCGCCGTTTTCGGCTCCTGGAATAACGACCGCGCGGTCGTTTATCGCCGCAAATATGGCATCCCGCACAGTTGGGGCACGGCGGTCAACGTGCAGACGATGGTCTTCGGCAACATGGGCGACACGAGCGCGACCGGCGTCGCCTTCACCCGCGACCCAGCGAGCGGCGAGAAAGTCTTCTACGGGGAATATCTCATCAATGCCCAGGGCGAAGACGTCGTCGCGGGCGTGCGCACGCCGCACCCTATCGCAAAGCTAGCCGACGAAATGCCGGCCGCGCACAAGGCGCTGATGAAAGTTCGCGCCATTCTCGAAAAACATTTCAAGGACATGCAGGACCTCGAGTTCACAGTCGAAGACAACCGGCTCTACATCCTGCAAACACGCAACGGCAAACGGACCGGTCTGGCGGCGGTACGGATCGCGGTCGAGATGGTGGAAGAACGCCTCATCTCGAAAGAAGCGGCGATCAAACGCATCCCGGCGGATTCGCTGGCGCATCTGCTCGCGCCGATTTTCGATCGCAAATCGATCGCGGCCGCGAAAAAAATCGCGAGCGGACTTCCGGCCGGCCCGGGCGCGGCGTCGGGGCACGTCGTTTTCAGCGCGGAAGAAGCGGTCCGCCGTTCCGAGCGGGGCGACAAAGTGCTCCTCGCCCGGGTCGAAACTTCTCCAGAAGACCTCCGCGGCATGATCGCGGCCGAGGGCATTCTCACTGCGCGCGGCGGCGTTTCTTCCCACGCCGCGCTTGTCGCCCGACAGATGGGCAAGGTTTGCGTCTGCGGCGCGTCG
>JBKJKL010000332.1:0-2885 GCA_046597485.1 Chthoniobacterales bacterium | reverse complement strand
CCCAGTTCGCCAGGCGGACGCAGCCGTGGCTCGCGGAGCGGCCGATGGTGTCCGGCTCTTCCGTGCCGTGCAGACCGATGCCTTTCTTGTCGAGCGCAATCCAAACGACGCCGACGGGGTTGTTCGGGCCGGGCGGGAGCATGTGGAAGTCTTTGCTGCGCTGGCCGTGGTTCAGCATTTGTTCGTCGTAGCGGAAGGTGGGTAGCTTCGCGACGCCGCGCACTTTCCATTCACCGACGGGGGAGACGGTCTGCGCGGAGCCGATGGTGACCGGGAAGGCGGCGACCAGTTTGTTGCCTTCCAGGACGGTGAGGAAATTCAATTTCGTGTCGACGTTGACCTTAGTCCCGGCGGCAGGCTCGGCGGAAGAGGGCTGGTTGTCGCGCGGGGCGGCAGTTTCAGGTTCATCCGCGAGATCGTTGGCGGTGGCCGCGGCGATCTCGCTGCCAGGCTTCAGGTCCTTGACCGCCTCCAGCTCGAACGGCTCGACGTTTGGCACCTTCAACTGATCGCCCACCCGGATCATCTTTGTTTTTCCGGGGTTGAGCTGATCGAGGAACTTGCGTTCGCAGTGAAATTTCTCCGCAAGCGCTTCGCCCGCATCGCGGTAGGGCAAGGCCTTTAGTTTTGCTTTTTGGGCCACCGCATCCGGGACCGGCCCGACATTCTGCAAGTCGGCGTCGGTGACCGTGTAGGTGATGAAGGCTGGACCGAAGCTGTTGAGGTCGAGACCAGCGACGTCTGGCGCGGTCTTCGGCTTGGTCGCGGCGGGCTGAGCGGGCGCCTCTTCGCCGCGGGATTGCCGGTAGAGCACGAGAGCTTTGCGGGTGAAGTCGCCGTAGTGCCCGTCGAGTCGCCCGGGGGCGAAGTTCGCGCGATCGAGGAAGACCTGGAGGCGCGTAGCCGCTTCGACACTGTCACCTCCTGTCGTTCGCGGCGCCGGCTTGGCTTTCCTCCGGGCAGCAAACGCGGGCGAAGCAGACACGGTAAAGATCAGGACCAAAAGCAGGAGACGGCAAAGTATATTCATGGATTGGATGACGGGAAGCTGCGGCATCTACACCGTCCCTGCAATTGGCTGGGTCCGCGCTCGGCGCGAACCTCGAGGCTCAGAGCAATCGCCTCCTTGATCTTGCATCCCTTCTTCACGAGTTGCCCTGGCTAAGACATCCGGGGATGGACGGACACTCGGTAATCCACCCGCCATCTGATCGCAGAACAGCCGCGAACGCGCGACGGGTAGACTGAGAGCGGCTGCGGCGCGCGTTGCGAGATTTCGATCATCAGCGCGACCTAGTCCGCAGGATGGAACACTTATCAACTATGGAAAATTCTACGCAAAACAAAATCAACTCCTTCGACGCAATGCGGGATGTTCTCGCGGATGCGGATTACACGGAGGCAATCGACTCGAACGAAGGCTTCAAGGATGAAGCGGAGGCTTTCCGCGATACCTGCGCGGTGATGCAGCCGTTTCTCCAGAAGGCGACGGGCAAGACCCACGGCGTGACTTTGAATAAGAAGCGCGTGCGGGAGTCGCGGATCAAGAAGGCGGTGGAACTAACTAGTGGCGGCTTCGCCTTTGCAAGGAAGGTCGGGAATTCTGAGCTGGAATCGGAGATGAACATGACCAAATCCGCTTGGAAGGAGCTCAGGGGCGTGAACGCACACCTTCTTGTCGCGCTACGGCTGCGGGATTCTAGACCTGGGGGTAGCTGGAAGGATTCGGGCTCGCCCCCGAGTGGGCCAGCTCAGCTTGGAAACCGAACAAGGTCTCGGATTGTGCCCCGGATCGAGGAGGCGGCAAACGCACCCTTCTGCCGATGGAGGCTAGCAGGAATGGCGCGCCGCGGAGTTAACGCAACGCCGACCTTGTAATCGATCCGCGTGCCCGACGGCAGAGCGATTTGGTAGCGCGTCATGATGGTCGCGACCGCGACTTTCAGGATGGCCACCGCGAAGGCGTAACCGGGACACGCGCGCGGACCGCCGCTAAAGACAGAGTATTCGTAGTGCGACGGCGCGATCGTCGCCCACCGCTCGGGCTTAAACTGATCCGCCGCCGGGTAAAGCTTCGGTTCCCGATTGGTGAGGAACGGACTGAGCAGAACCTTTGTGCGACTAGCCAGCGGGTAACCGTTGAGACTGGTGTCCGCTTGCGCGACGCGGACTTGCTGCGGCACCGGGGGCAGGATGCGCATGCTCTCTTTCACGATCGCACCGAGCAACGGCAATTGCAGCAGCTGCTCCGATGACGGCAGACTACTGCCACCGGCCCCCTGCAGCTCCTCGTAGAGGTCGCGCGCGATCCGCGGATGTTGATCAAGCAGGAGCAATGTCCAGATTAACGAGTTCTGGCATGTCTCGAAGGCCGCGCCAAACATCGTCGGCGTCTGATTCACAATGCTCTCGTCCCGGGCCGGGCAGCCGTTCTCGTCCGGGCTGTTGACCACGATCGAGAGGAGGTCGCGCTGATCGACGGGCCCCCGTTTGCACTGCGCCCACGCGGTGATGCGACGCTCCAGGTCCTCCGCGGTGCGCACGAGCGCGCGATAAGGTGTGCCCGGGAGGTTCACCGGGCAGGCGAATATCTTCCACGAGAAATTGGAATTCGTGAGCTGATTAATCCTGTCCGCGATCGGATAACCGTGCGCGCGATCGTCGCCAAACAACATCCCGATCGCAAAGGTGCGCACCAGTCTCTTCGCGTGCGTGACCAGGTCGATCGGCTGGTCGACCGGCCAGGAATGGACCTCTTCTTCCGCCAGGCTGATGATGTCGGGCGCTCGCGTGCCGATGCGCTGCAGGGGCGGAACGAGGAGCCGCCGGTAGTGCGCATGTTGCCGGCCCGTCATCCCGATGATGCCCCGGGCCAGCCGCCGGAT
>JBKJKL010000292.1:0-3179 GCA_046597485.1 Chthoniobacterales bacterium | reverse complement strand
CAAGCGTGACCGCAGGTAACTCGCCCGCGTGGGCGACCATCGCCCCGTGGAAGCCCGGGAACATGATGGCTAACAGGTCCACGCAGGCTTCGTCGATCGCGGGCCGCGACGGCAGCGTGGCCGCGGCCTCGATGTAATTGATCCCGCCATTCTCCTGATACGTTTGCAGAAGGTCTTCGACGGCTTTGGTAAAACTCTGATCCATCCAGACCAAATCTATCCGTCGTTCGGCGTTTAAAGAAACGAGAAATCGCGCGGACGGTGTTCTCGCCGTAACGCATCTGCGGTTTTCATCAGCAGCGATGTCGTTAAGGTTGCGGCGAGATGAGTCACTTCGAAGTCCTTGGCCTCCCGGTGGATGAAATGGGCGTCTTCCTCGCCGGGGCGCATCCCGATCCGTTCCGCATTCTGGGCCCGCATCGGGTGGGCGATAATCTGGTCATCCGTGCCTTCCGCCCGGAAGCGCGCGAGCTGCGCGTCGTCGTGCGCGACGGCGAGGAAGTGGTGGCCGACCGGTTGCAGCACGAAGGCTTCTTCCAGGCCACTCTCCCCGGACGCTCGCGCGACGTCGATTACCGCCTGCGCATCATCGCGTGGGACGATTCCGAGACCACGGCGGTCGATCCTTACTGCTACGGGCCGATCCTCGGCGAGGTCGACCTGCACCTCTTTGCGGAGGGGAATCATCATCGCATTTACGAGAAGCTCGGTGCGCACCTGCGGAGGATCGGCGACGTCAGCGGCGTTTACTTTGCGGTTTGGGCGCCGAACGCGCAGCGCGTCAGCGTGGTGGGCGATTTCAATCACTGGGATGGCCGCGTGCATCCGATGCGGCGCCTGCTCGGCAGCGGGATCTGGGAGCTTTTCCTTCCCGGAGCGGGCGAGGGGGCGCACTACAAGTATGAGATCCGCACGCCGTCCGGCCATCTGCTTTTGAAGAGCGATCCCTACGGTTACTTCAGCCAGTGGGGGAAGGAGACTTCCTCGCTCGTTTACAACCTCGAGCGCTACCAATGGTCGGACGCGGAATGGATGGAAGCGCGTCGCGCGAAGGATTGGCAAAAGTCCGCGATGAGCATCTACGAGGTGCACCTCGGTTCCTGGCGCCGGCACGAAGACGAAGGCAACCGGCATTACAGCTACCTCGAGCTGGCCGACACCCTCATCCCCTACGTGGTCGAGATGGGCTACACGCACCTCGAACTGCTGCCCGTGGCGGAGCATCCTTTCGAGGGCTCGTGGGGTTATCAGGTCACAAATTACTACGCGCCCACGAGCCGCTTCGGCAGCCCGGACGAGCTGCGCGAATTCATCGATCGCTGCCACCAAGCCGGCATCGGTGTGATCATGGACTGGGTGCCCGCGCATTTCCCGAAGGATGCGCACGCGCTGGCCGAGTTCGACGGCACCGATCTCTACGAACATGCCGACCCGCGGCAGGGCGAGCACCAGGACTGGGGCACGCTTATCTTCAACTTCGGCCGCAACGAAGTGCGCAATTTCCTGACCGCGAATGCGCTCTTCTGGCTCGACAAATATCACATTGACGGCCTGCGGGTGGATGCGGTCGCCTCGATGCTTTATCTCGATTACTCGCGCGAGCCGGGGCAGTGGATCCCGAACGCCTTCGGCGGCCGCGAAAACCTCGACGCGGTTTTCTTCCTCCAGCAGACAAACGAGCTCTGCTCCGAGCAGTTCCCTGGCGTCGTGACCATCGCGGAGGAATCAACCGCCTGGCCGGGCGTTTCGCGTCCGACCTACCTCGGCGGTCTCGGTTTCGGGATGAAGTGGAACATGGGCTGGATGCACGACTTCCTCGGCTACATGGAGCTCGATCCGATCTTCCGCCGCTATCACCACAACAGCATCACTTTCTCCATCATGTATGCGTGGAGTGAGCGCTTCATCCTCGTGCTCAGTCACGATGAGGTCGTCCATTTAAAAGGCTCACTCCTCGCAAAGATGCCGGGCGATGAGTGGCAAAAGTTCGCCAACCTCCGGATGTTCTTCGCCTGGATGTACGGGCACCCCGGCAAGAAGCTCGTCTTCATGGGCGGCGAATTCGGGCAGCTCCGCGAGTGGAATCACGATCGCGGCCTCGACTGGTTCCTCCTCCAAGAACCGAAGCACGACGGCCTGCGCCGCCTCGTCCAGCACTTGAACTACGTTTACAAAAACGAGCCCGCGCTTTGGGAAATGGACGACTCGCATGAAGGCTACGAGTGGATCGATTTTCACGACGCCGATAACAGCGTGGTCGCGTTCATGCGCCGCTCGCTGCGTGGCGACTTCGTCGTCTTCGTCGTTAACGCGACGCCGCAGGTGCTGCACGGTTATCGGATCGGCGTGCCGGAAGGCGGCTTCTATCGCGAGATCATTAACACCGACGCGGAGACCTACGGCGGGAGTAATGTCGGCAACGCCGGTGGCCTGCCGGCGGATGCGCAGGAATGGCAGGGCCGCACCCACTCGCTCATGATCGAGGTGCCGCCGCTCGCCACCATCGCCTTCAAGCTCGAGCGCACGCCGGCCATCGCGGAAGAGGCGGCCGTCATCGAAGAGGAAAAGATTTCTGAGCAGGGCGCATTGCCGTAGCCAAATCGCCGCTTCGAGTTTAGGAGTCGCCGCGTGAGCCGTTTGACTCGCCACTATCATTTCATCGGAATCTGCGGAACCGCGATGGGCTCCGTCGCGGCTGCCCTGCGCGAGCGCGGCTATGCCGTGACCGGCTCGGACGAGAGCGTCTATCCGCCGATGTCGACGTTCCTCGAGAGCCGCGGGGCCACCTTAAGCGAAGGCTTCCGCGCGGAAAATATCCCGACCGAGGCCGACGTAGTTGTGATCGGCAACGCGATGAAGCGCGGCAACCCCGAAGTGGAAGCAGCGCTGAACGCGAAGCTATACTACGTCTCGCTTCCGGAAATTTTGCGGAACGAATTCCTGCGCAGCCGGCACAACCTCGTTGTCGCTGGCACGCACGGGAAAACGACCACCACGTCGCTGCTGACCTGGCTGATGCGGACGGCTGGCTTCGACCCGAGCTTCATGATCGGCGGTATCCCGAAGAACCTTGGGCAGGGCGCGTTCTTCAATGACTCGAAGTTTTTCGTGATCGAAGGCGACGAGTATGACACCGCGTTTTTCGACAAGCGCTCGAAGTTCGTTCACTACCTGCCCGA
>JBKJKL010000279.1:0-13437 GCA_046597485.1 Chthoniobacterales bacterium | reverse complement strand
GGAATACCAGAAAGCGAAAAGCGATGTGGCGCGGCTCAGCGGCCAGCTCGAAGCCGAGCGGATCGAGCGCGACCGCAACATCGAGAGCCTGCGCACGGCCGCGAACAAACTCGAGGCACAACTACAGAACAGCGAAATCCGCTCCTCGATGGACGGCCTCCTCACCGCCATGAAAGTGATCGACGGCGAACTCGTTGCCGAAGGGACCGAGCTCTTCACCGTTTCCTCGGAGAAGAATTACGTCCGCGGCGAAGTGAACGAGGAAGACATCGGCGAAGTGAAGACCGGGATGGAAGCGCTCGTGCAGGTCTATGCCTTCCGCACCCAGCAGTTTCGCGCGAAAGTGAGCGCGATTATCCCCACGGCCGACCCGGACACGCAGCGCTACACCGTGGTCCTCGAGCTGCAGGAACCGCCGGAGAACTTGTTAGGCGGGATGACCGGCGAGATGAACATCATCACCGGCCGCCATGAAAATGCGGTCCTCGCGCCGACGCGCGCGGTGATCAGCGAGCAGGCCCTGACCCTTGCCGGCGGCGTGGTGCAGGCACGTCCGCTCCAGACCGGTTACCGCACTCTGGAGAAGACCGAGATCCTCAGTGGACTTGCGGAAGGCGATCTCGTCATCATCTCCGATCAGGACCTTTTCCATCCCGGACAACTGGTGCGGCAACGCGCCGTTCAGATGCCGAAAAGCACGAAGTAGCTCCCCATGAAGTGCTCGTCTTCCCCGCAGCGCGAACGCTACACTCGTGCCGTGCTCCGTTCCCCCTGCGTCCTCTCGCTCATCGCCCTCGTCCACCTCGCGCTGGCGGCCGGCGTTCAGGCCCAACTGAACAACGGCCCTGATCTCGTCGCGGGCGACCTGAACGGACCGGCGCAGTTCGGTAGCAACGGCACGCTGGTCGGACTCGCGGTGGGACCGACCGAATGCAATGCCGGCAACGTGGAGGTCAAAGCCTTCGGCATGCCGGAGACGGATCACGCGGTGATCGCGCAGAACCTCTACCGCATGAGCGGCGGCCCGGCGAACAAGGAGCGCTTCGAGCAAATCGGCCAGTCGTGGGCAAAACATCGCGCGGGCGCGGAACAGGTGAACCACTGCAACTACGGCTGCATCCCGGCGGCGGACACCACCCGGCTCGGCGCGGGCTGCTCGGATACCTACGATGCCGGATTCGGCGCGGCCTACAGCACGCTCGGATCGCGCGCCTGGGTGAATCCATTCACCGGGAACTTTTCCTCCGCCGCGCTCGATCACACCGGCCATGTCCACAACGGCACCTCGCATCGCCTCGCGGTCGAGCGGAGCGACTTGCAGTCGACGAATAACGCGAGCGCGACCTACTACTTCGAACTGCAATACATCTCGCCGCACGAATACGCCTGGTGCGCGGCGCACCCCGTCGAGTGCAACATGTACAACAACGTTTCCTACCGGCAGTATAGCGTCACCGGCAGCGCCTCCTTCGCCTTCGCACCGCTCGGCAACATCTCTGTCACCGAGCCAGCGCTCTTCGCCTGGCCGGGCGCGCATCTCGAGTTACTCGAGCCCGCACCGGGCGTGGACGGCATTGCCTACGTCGCCTGGATCGTCACCGGTCCGGTCAACGGTCTCTGGCATTACGAATACGCGGTTTACAACGAGAATCTCGACCGCGCGATCCAGGCTTTCACCGTTCCGCTTGGCTGCGGGATTACGGTGAGCAATCCCGGATTCCATGCGCCCACGAACGATCCCGGTTCCGCGAATGACGGCACGCTCGGCGACGCCGGCTTCAGCAATGCGCCGTGGACGCGGAGCCAGACGCCCACCGCGCTGACCTGGAACACCGAGGCCTTCGCGCAAAATCCGAACGCGAACGCCGTCCGTTGGGGCACGCTCTACAACTTCCGCTTCGATGCCGATCGCCCGCCGCAGACGACGAGGGCGACGGTCGGTTTCCTCAAGACCGGCGCACCCGTTACGGTCACGGTCGGCGCGCCCATGCCGGACATTTGCGCTGCGTTGCAGATGACTTCTGCGGTCTCGCGCAAAGCGCATGGCAGCGACGGAACCTTCGACCTGAACCTACCGGCGAGCGGCGCTCTTGGGATCGATTCGAGGGAAGGGCAGGGCGCGCACCAGCTCGTTTTTCGTTTCAATAATCCGGTCGCGAGCGGCCGGGCGGCCATCGTCGCGGGCAGCGCTACCCTGGCAGGCGCGCCGTCCTTCGCCGGCGACAATTTGATCGTCAATCTGACCGGCGTCGCGGACGCGCAGATAATCACGGTCGCCCTCAGCGATGTGACCGACGCCTACGGGCAAACGATGCCGGAGACGATGCGCAGTGTTGGGTTCCTTGTCGGCGACAGCAACGGCGACGGCTTCGTGAATGCGAGTGACGCGCTCCAAACGCGCATCCGCTCCGGGCAGGCGGTCGACAACAGCAACGCGCGCGTCGACATCAATCTCGATGGCAGCATCAACACGGCCGACGCGCTCCTTGTCCGCACCCGCTCCGGCAACTCCGTGCCGTAGCCGCGGCGCCGCGCCCTTTTTTCCCTGAGTGACGCCGCCGCTTTATATCGCGCTCCGTTTTCTCGCCCACCGGAAGCGCGCGTTTTTCCTCAGCCTGCTTGGCGTCGTTTTCGGCGTTTCTATTTTCATCTGCACTCAGGCGCAGACGCAGGGCTTCGCCCGCCGCTTCATCGACTCCACCCTCGGCAGCAACGGCGCGCTCGTTCTTCGTGAACCCATTCGATTCGTTGGCGCCGGATTGCCCGTGCCACCGAGGGGCGGCGGCGGCAAAGCGGCCGCGACGCGGCGACGTACGGAAAGCGGAATTCCAAACGTTCGCCAAATCATGCGCATCAGCCGTGAATTCACGACGGTAAAGTCGTGTTCGCCGGTCCTTCGCGGAACGGTCAGCGCGCGCGCCGCATTCCAAAATGCGACCGTCGATCTCTGGGGTATCGATGCTTCGCTGCATCTGCAGACAACCAACCTGCGAGAGGAGGTCATCGACGGTAGCTTCGAAGCGTTCCGCGATAACGCGAGGTCGCTCATCGTCGGGCCAATCCTCGCGGGCAATCTCACCATCAGTGCCGGTGATTCAGTACAGCTGCTCGCGCCTAATGGCGAATACTGGCGCTTTACCGTCGCGGCCATCGCACAAAGCGGCGTGGGAGCGATCGACTCCGGCCGGATCTATGCGCACACGAAAGTTGCGCAGGCCCTGCTCCACAAGCCATACGCCGCGACGATGATCATCTACAAACTCCGCGATCCAGAGCGAGCGCCGGCGCTGGCAGAGCGTTTCCAATCGCTCTTCCGGCACGAGGCAGAAAGCTGGCAGGAGCGCGAGGCGGGCAACCTGCAATTGTTTCTCACGCTTCGCATGTCGGCCGCGATCACGGTCTCGCTCATCATCCTTCTCGCCGGCTTCGGGATCTATAACGTGCTCACGATGTCGGTCCTTTCGAAGGTAAAGGAGATCGCGATTTTGCGCTCGATTGGTTACCGGCAGCGCGACATCAGCGCGATTTTTCTCTGGCAAGGCGCCATGATCGCGGTTGCGGGATCGCTGCTCGGTTGCACCGGCGGCGCCTTCCTGAGTTGGGCTGTTTCGAAAATCCCGATTCGAGTCCGTGGTCTGCTCGTGGCGGATCATTTTTTAGTCGCGTGGGATTGGCGGAATTACCTTTGGGCTGTCGTTCTCGCCGCCGTTGCGGTCTTGATCGCGAGCTACGTGCCGGCCCGCCGCGCCGCCGCTCTCCAACCAGTGGAAACTTTGCGCGGCTCCAGCGCCTAACGAGATGTCGGCAGCGCACGCACCTCGGAGCGACCGAGATTTATCTTCACCGCCGACGGGCTGGGCGGACCGCGGCGCGAATTACTTTGGCCTGAACAACTCAGGCGAGTTCGTCGCCGCGGCGGCGTTGTGCGCGATCCTCATCGTCTTCCGCCTGGTCAACGTCGTGACCTGGAAGTTCGACACCGATGAGTCACAGCACACGCACGTCATTTGGGGTTGGGCCCGCGGCTTCGTCGAGTATCGCGACTTGTGCGACAACCACATGCCGCTTTTCCACCTCCTCTTCGCGCCGATCTACGATCTGATCGGCGATCGGCCGACCATCTTGATTTGGATGCGGCTGCTCCTTTTCCCGGCCTATCTCGCGGCGGCCTGGGGCACCTACCGCATCGGCAGCCTCCTCTTTTCGCGCCGCGTCGGTTTGTGGAGCGCGATCATGGTCGGGTTCTATCCCGGCTACTACTTCCTATCGGGCGAGTTTCGCACCGACAACCTCTGGGCCCCGCTCTGGATTCTCTCTCTGCTCATCTTGCTGGCGCACGCGCCGACGCTCGGTCGTTCGCTCGCCGCGGGCCTGCTATTGGGATGCTGTTTCGGCATCTCGATGAAGACATCCTTGCTCTTTGTCTCCGTCCTGGTCGCGGCTGGATTGACCCTGTTCTTGTTCCGCGAGCAACGCCGCGCCTCGCTTGGTTACCTCGCAAGTTGCTTCTTTGTCTTCGTCCTCTGCGCTGCCGCGGTGCCTCTCTCGATCATGTTTGGGTTTGCCCGCGCCGGCCTTTGGCCGCAGTTCCGCTACTGGGTTTTCGAGAACAATCTCCTGCCCGGCCTAACGAATCATCCCGCCTGGTGGAAGCTGTTGTTTCCGGTCTTCTTCCCCGTCGCCGTTTTCGCCGTCGGGCGCTGGAGCGGCACCGTCCGCGACCGTGTCGCCGCCGCCCGGCGCAGTTTCCTTTTGCTCATCTGCGCCTTCTACCTCCTCGCCCTTTGGAGTTATTGGAATCTGGTCACGCGGCAAGATTACCTCCCGTTTCATCCGATCGCCTTCATCTTCTACACCGCGATCATTCTCTGGGCAGCTGAGCGCGCGCCGGCCTTGCGCAGGAGCCAATTCTTCCGACGCCTTCCACTGCCGGCGTTGATCGCGTCCACCGAGTTCGTGGTCGCTTTCTTCGCTCGGCCGGTCTGGGAAAATTCCGGGAAAGCTCAGACTGACCTGCTACGGGCCACCGCTCAACTGACCAATCCGGGCGATTTCGTTCTCGATCTGAAAGGCGAAACCGTCTTTCGCCAGCGCGCCTTTGCGCCCATTTGGGAACCGCTCGTCATGGAACGCATTCGCCGCGGGATGATCGTGGACAATGCCGCCCAACGTTGCGTCGAAACGCGCGCCTGTGTCGCCACCAAGCACAAGGACATGTCGACAGATGCGGCCCGTTTTATCGACCAAAACTATCTCTCGATCGGTAGCGGCCTCTACGTCTGCGGCGCGTTTCTGACTCCCGTTCCTGATCACCCGCGCGAGTTTGCCTTCGATGTGGTTATTCCCGTTGCCTACAAAATCATCGCACGGGACGAGACTGTAACCGGCAAACTCGATGGGGTGCCCTACAGCGGCGCGCGAGAATTGAATCCAGGCCGCCACACATTCACAGCCGATGTTGTGATGCCAGAATTAGCTGTCCTCTGGGCACAGGCAGTGGATCGACATTTCACTCCCTTCCACTAACCTCCTTTTTGCCGATCGGAACGCGATGTCTGGATTGAATGCTGCACGCGCGCGAGACCGCACGGGCCGCGCTCCACATGACAGCTGAGGTCCCTCTGCAGTGCGAAGGGCTGGAGCGTTTTCTCGGCCAGGAGGAATCGCGCGTCCACGCCCTCCGCGGCGTTTCGCTCACTCTCCAAGCCGGCACCGTGCACGCCGTCGTCGGACCATCAGGCTGCGGCAAGAGCACGTTGCTTTACATCCTCGGCCTCCTCGATCAACCAGACCGAGGTTCAGTCACGATCCGATCGGAAGCTGTCTCCGGCTTGCCCGATACCGAACTGGCGCGAAAACGAAACGAGCTGATTGGATTTATCTTCCAATTCCATTTCCTCCTCGAGGATTTCACAGCGCAGGAAAACGTCATGATTCCAATGCGCCGCCTCGGCCTTCTCAATGAGGAAGCCATGCGCGCGCGTTCCCGCCATCTGCTGGGCAGTGTCGGTCTGGCGGAAAAATGCGATCGCCCGAGTCGTCACCTCTCCGGCGGTGAACAGCAACGCGTGGCCATCGCGCGTGCCTTAGCGAACGACCCGGATGTGATTCTGGCCGACGAACCGACCGGCAATCTCGATACCGAAAACTCGCGGCGCGCTTTCGACCTTTTGCAGGGGATCGTGCAGGAAGGGGCAAAGGCTTTGCTTCTCGTCACGCATAACCCCGCGATCGCGGAGGCGTGTGATTGGGTCCACGAGATGCAGGACGGATTGATCGTCGGCAGCCATCCGCGCCGCGCCTAAGCAGACGCAGCCGCCGCGCGGTATACTTCGAGCGTCTCTTGCGCCGCGCGCTCCCACGAGAATTTTTTCGCCTGCGCCAGCCCGCGTTCGCGCATTGCCGCCCGTAATTCGTCGGAGTCGACGATGTCGCTCACGGCGCGGGCCAGAGCATCGAAGTCATTCGGGGGAACCAGCCGCGCCGAACCTTCGGTGATTTCACGGAAGGCCGCGATGTCGCTCGCTACCACGGGACAACCGCAGGCCATCGCCTCGAGCACCGGCAGCCCGAATCCTTCGTAAAGCGACGGCTGAATCAGGGCGCCCGCGCCTTGCAAAAGCGTGATCACATCTTCCCGGGTCGCGACCTCGAGGCGGATGATGCGATCCGCGGGAACGCTGCCCGCAAGCCGCCGTTGCAACAAAACCAGCCGCCACGGCGGCGGCACCGCAGCGAGAAATGAAGCCACCGCGAGATCGTGCCGCTTCGAAGGGACGTTCGCGCCCAGGACAAGGAGGTAGGGCCAATCGCCACCAACGATTTCTGCCGCTTGTTTCTGCGCGGCTGCAAAATGAAGCGGCGGGCCGAAGCACGATTCAGTCGCTTCCCAGATGACGTGAAGGCGCTTCGCCGCCGCGGGCACCAGGGCGATAATCCGGTCCGCGGTGGCTTTGCTCGGCGCAATCAAGCGCGTCGCACCATGGAGCGCGCGCCAGATCGCCTGCGGATAGTAGGTCCGCTTGAGCCATCGTTCGACGCCGCGCAGATGAAGCTCGGGCGCTTCCAGCGCCATCACATCATGAACCGTGACGACGGTGGCGCAGCGAAGTTTTCGCGGCAGCAAATTATGCGGTCCGTGAAAAAGATCGATCGCCGAGAGATCAACGAACCGCTGCGGCCAAAGGATGGTTCGAGGCGAATTAGGACCCGGCGGCACCACAATCTCGCTCGTGTTCGGCGCGGTTGAGAGCGGACGCTGCGCAAGCGGATGCGTCCAGAGCGTGAATTGATCGGTCGGCGCGAGCCGTGGGATCCGGTCGACGAGCGCTTGCACGTAAGTCCCGATCCCGCTCGGTTTTTCCCGGATGTAGCGCGCGTCGAGGGCGACATGGATGGACGTCTTCAGCGCGCGCGAGCCTGCAATTTACACCGTGGCAGGGCTACTCTATTTATCCGGCGCGCCGGACATGAAAAAAATCTTCCTCACCGGCGCCAGCTCCGGAATCGGCCGCGCTACCGCGGAACTGCTCGTTAGGCAAGGTCACGAGGTCTGGGGCACGGCGCGCGATCCGGCACGGCTACCCGTCATCGAGCGGCTCCATCCGGTCGCCCTTGATCTCGCCAATCCGGAATCGGTCGCGGGTGTCTTCGACGACGCGCTCGGCCAGGCCGGTGGCTTCGATGTTCTGATCAACAACGCCGGGAGCGGTTATTTCGGCGCCGCCGAAGCGCTCTCGATGGAGGAACTGCGCCGGCAGTTTGAAGTGCTCGTCTTCGGGCAGATCGAGCTCTGTCATCGCGCGCTTGCGGCGATGCGGTTGGCTGACGCTGGATTGATTATCAATGTCACCTCGCTGGTCGCGGAGTTGCCTCTGCCTTTCATGGCTTGCTACAACGCCGCAAAATCAGCCATGGCCGCCTACACTATGTCGCTCCAGCTCGAGCTCGCCGGTTCGAAGGTGCGGCTGGTCGATCTACAACCGGGCGACATCAACACCGGATTTAACGACGCCGTCCTCTCCGGCGAGAAGGATGATCCGCGCATCCAGCAAACGTGGCTCGTCGCCGATCGGAACATGCAAAAAGCGCCAAAGCCAGAACTGGTTGCGCGCCGGATTGCCGAGCTGATCGCGGCCGTGAATCCGCCACCGCGGATCATCGTGGGCGACGCATTTCAAACAAAGATCGCGCCGCTGATCGATCGGCTGTTGCCGCAACGCGTTCGTCTTTGGGGGCTGCGCAAGTATTACGGCATCTGATGAACGCGCCGGAAATCGCTCCCGTGACAGAAGCCGTCATTCTGATGGCGGGCATCGGATCCCGCCTCGGCGCTTCAGTGGCGAAGCCGCTGGTGGAGATCGGCGGAGAACCGCTCATCTGCTCGACCTTTGACACTCTCCAGCGCGTCGGCGTGCGCCGGGTGCACATCGTGATCGGCGCGCACAACGAAGGGCTCGGAGCGATGATCCGTTCCTTGGCTCCGGCTGGCTTGAGCGTGCACACGCTGGTGAACCCGGAGTGGCAGAAGCAAAACGGCGTCTCGGTCCTGTGCGCGCACGGGCAGGTCACGGCGCCGTTTTTCCTCACCATGGGCGATCACCTTTTTGGACCGTCCGTCTTTGAAATCTTGCTCGCGCAAAGCGACCGGGCGCGGGTGAACCTGGCGGTGGATCACAAGATCGCGTCCATCTTTGATCTCGACGACGCGATGAAAGTAGTGACGGAGGCCGGTGAGGTGGTCGCGATCGCGAAGGACCTGGCCAGCTACGACGCGATCGACACGGGCGCGTTTCTTTGTTCCGCCGCAATCTTTGACGCGTTGCGCGCCGCCCAGTGCGAGGGCGATTGCTCGTTAGCCGACGGTATCCGGCTGCTGGCCCGAGATCGCCAGGTGCGCGCGGTCGACATCGGCGACGCCTGGTGGCAGGACGTGGATACGCCAGAGATGCTGGCGCAGGCCGGGGCGGTGTCAGCTCGCTTCCTGCGGGAGCGCGGGCGTGGGCTGGCGGAGGAAGGCGTTGCCCGCGAGGGCTGAGCTGGCCGCCGAAACGGCGAGCAGAAGATGGAGCGACCATTCGGCCCGGCCGATGAGCGCGAAGAAAAGAAAAGCGAGCATCGCCATGTCGCGTTTCGTCCACATCACGAGCCAGCGCGCTGCCTGCTCGCCCACAATGAGTAGGCCGGAGCGTTCGACGAATTCGTGATGACGCTGGTAGAGGACCCCGTTCCAGCGTTCGGGGGCGGGCGTGGAATTTTCGCCACGCGAACGCCGGAGAAAGACGATGCCCTCGCTCGTGAGGATGAGGACCGCGGCCACGATGCCTTCCACGATGTAGAGCAGCCAGCCGCCGCTGCCACGCAGGGTCATGTTGGCCAGGCCGAGACCGAGGACGAGCGCGAGCAGGACGTTGCCGACCAGATCACACAGACTGTCGAGCCGGCGGCCGAATTCGCTCTGGAGAAATTTTGCGCGCGCGATCTCGCCATCGCACCCATCAAGGATGCTGTAGAGCTGGAAGACCAGCGCGCCAACGACGAAGCCCCAGTAGGTGCCGCGGATGAAGGCGAAGCAGGCCAGAAGCGGCAGAATGAAGATGGAAAGGCTCCACGCGCTCGGCGTAATCGGTAGCTTCAAGAGCCAGCGCGAAACGAACTGCGAGACGCGGCGGTTCAGATAACGCGAAACCATTCCGTCCTGCGATTTGCCGCTTCGGCCGAGAAACTCTCGCTCGCTCGCCGCGATCTGACGGCGGCTAGTGAGATAGCGCCACTCTTCGCCATCGACGCTGCCGAAAGTTGCTTCCACCTCCGCGGCGCGCCCGCTCCACGCAGCGGACTCGCGCGGCGGCAGAGCGGCCTGGGTTTCAAGCAAGCGCGGCACGCTGTCGCGATGAAGGAAGAGATGCGTGCTGAGGATGAGGTCGGTCGGCGCCGCCGCGATTTCAACGGCCGGATTCCATG
Organism: Chthoniobacterales bacterium; assembly: GCA_046597485.1. Lineage (GTDB taxonomy): Bacteria > Verrucomicrobiota > Verrucomicrobiia > Chthoniobacterales > UBA10450 > JACCTI01. The sequence continues at coordinate 3,474 of JBKJKL010000279.1, read as the reverse complement.
CGCGCAGCTCGACATTGCGCAGCCGCGGATCGTTCGGGAGCGGACGCAACGCGTCCTCTTTCCACCAAACCGAAATCTCGATCGGCTCGCTCAGATCACGCGCTTCAGCGTAGGCGTTCAAGGTGAGCGCGATCCGCTCGAGCTGTGGTAAACCGGCGACGATCCAAGCCGCCGATTCATCGGCCAAGACGAGGACGCGGCGGAGCGGGCGCGAAGCGGAAATTGCGGCAGCCTCAATCATGCAACGGGCGCGAATAGATGCGGTAGGTTTTGTAGCGCCACGCGCCGATCGCCTCGAGGAAGCGATTCATCATGATGTTATCTTCGAGCACGAGACTGCATTCGCCTTCGAGGCTCCGCTTCCACATGACTTCCTCCATGATTTGCAAGACGAGCAACTCCGCGACGGCATGGCGTCGATACCGCGGAACGACGCCCAGAGCAACGAGCCGGGCGCCTTTTATGCGGCGCTGGTGATAGAGCAGCTTCGCCAGGCCGATGGGAATTCCAAATCTCGTGAGGCGGCCGTTCGCATGCCGAATGGCGGAGTTGATGTCCGGAACGCAGAGGACGAAGCCGACCGGCTGCCCGTCGAGTTCCGCGATCAGGACGAGCTTCGGATCGACAATCGGCTTCAGCTCGTGGGCCATGAAAGCGAACTCCTTCGCGGTGAACGGGACGAAGCCCCAGTTCTTTTGCCACGCTTCGTTATACATCAGGCGGAGCCGCTCCGCTTCCGCGGCGAGGTTCTTCAGGTTGACGCTGCGAATGGTCGGTCGCGCGCGCCGCTCCATGCGCCGCTCCATGCGTTGCGCGAGGCGGCGCAAGCGCTGCGAGCCTTGCTCCGGGTCGAGGAGTCGCCAGGCATACCAGTCCTTCGCCTTGGTAAAACCCTGCCCTTCGATGAGCCGCTCGTAGTAGGGCGGGTTATGCGCGGTCAGCACCATCGGCGCGTGCTCGAAGCCGGCGATGAGCAGTCCGCAAAGGTAGTTCGTCGAGTAATCGATCGGGCCCATCATTTCGTTCCGGCCTTTCGCCCGCAGCCACGCGCCAGCGCGGTCGAACAAGGCGCGCGCCACTTCCGGGTCATTGATCGTTTCGAGTAGGCCGAAGCAGCCGACATTCGTGCCGTGGAGCGCGTTGTAGTTCGGATCATCGCTCGCCATGATCCGGCCGACGATCTCGCCGGCGCGCCGGGCGAGAAAAAGCGCCGCGTCGCCGTGCTCGTAGAACGGATGCTTCGCGCGATCGAGAAATTGCTTTCGCTCGATCAGCAGCGGCGGGACCCAGATGCGATCGTCCGCGTAGATGCGCCACGGGAAGCGGATGAAGGCGTCGCGCTCGGCGCGCGTCGTGACTTCGCTAACGTCAATCCGCGACACGGGCGAGAGCGCGAAAGGCAGCCTTGTGCTGCCAGACGACAAAAACGAGCAGGGCGTTCATGAGCGTGAGCTCGACCGCGAAATACCAGGCAGGTCGGCCTACAAGCAGGAGCGCGAAAAGAACGATCATGCGTGGATTGGTCGCGAGCGCATTGCACCACTTCACGAGCGGCAGGCAGCGTTCGCGGTAGGCCGATCGGAAGGCGGCGGAAACGTTGCGCACCCGCAGGCGCAGCTGCCGCAGTTCCGGCGCAAGCATCTCCTGCTGCAGCGTGTAGTTGAGATAGCTGCGCAGGCCGAGCTTTTTTAGGAAATCGCGCCAGCTCGTCGCCTCGTAAGCCGCGCGGACGGCGGCCGCGGAGTTCGCGTCTGCACTATTCCGCCCGGCGACGAATTGGAGATAGGCATTGCGATAATGATCGATCGTCATGCTCTGCAGAGCATGGCTCAGCCCGGCCGCGACGGCGACGAGCCAGATCCAACCGGTGCCGCCGCCCGCGATAAAGCGGAGCGCGAGATGCACGTAAACGCTGAGGAAGACGACGTAATCGGCAAAGCCGTCCATGATCGCGCCCGGCAGGCTGCCGCGGTTCGTGAGACGCGCGAGTTGGCCGTCGACATTGTCGAGCACGTTGGTCAGGACGTGCAGCGCGATCCCGAGAAGATTCAGGCGCAGGTCGCGATAGAAATAAAGATGGCCCGCGGTCACGCCGATAGCCGCGCCGAGGAGCGAGACCATGCTGGGGCTGAAGTGCAGTCGCGCGAAGCCGCGCGCGAAGACGAAGCCGATCGGTCGGTAAAAATAGAGGTCGAGCAGACTCTCAACGTCGCGCGCCTTGTAGGTGCTCTCGACGTTGGCCGCCGCGCGTGCGCTCAAGCTTTCTGGAGCAACTCGGGCACGATCGTCTCCTCGAGAATGAGCAAAGCCTCATCGAGATCAGCCCGCGTGTGATTCGAGGAGACGCAGGCGCGGAAGCAGATGCGATCCTGCGGCACCGCCGGATAATCGACCGGCGCGACCCAGAGCCCACGGCGGCGCAGTTCATGACCGAGCCGATACATGCGCGCGCGATCGCCGATGATGAGCGGCATGATGTAGGTCGTCGAAGCGCCGGTATCGATGCCCATCTCGTTGACGCGGGCCCGGAAATAATCAGCGTTCTCCCAAAGCCGCTCCCGCAAATGCGCATCGCGCCGGCCCACCTCGAGCGCTTTCAAGATGGAAGCGATCACGACCGGCGGCAGCGCGCAGGAGTAAACGTAGGAGTGCGCATAAAGACGCAGGTAATCGAGCGTCTCGCGCGGCCCGGCAACAAATCCGCCGAGCGCACCGAAGGCTTTCGAGAACGTCCCGTAAACCAGAGCCACCCGCTCCTCGACTCCGAAGTGCTCAGCCGCGCCGCGCCCATTCGGGCCGCAGGCGAGCATCGAATGCGCCTCGTCGATCAGCACATTGGCGTCATACGACTCTGCGACGCGGAGCAGTTCATTGAGCGCGCCGAAGTCGCCATCCATCGAGTAGATGCCCTCGACAATGACGAGCTGGCGCTTGCCTTTCCGCCGCTGCAACGCCTCCTCGAGCGAGGTCGCGTCGTTGTGTTCAAAACGATCGATCCGGCAGCGCGACAGAACCGCGCCGTCGCGCAGGCTGAGGTGCGAGCGGTTGTCCATGATCGCGACATCCGTCTTGCGGAGCAGGCCGGAGATGGTGCCGAGCGCGCCGCCAAAACCGCTATTGAAAAGCATCGCGTCCTCGCGCTGGAGGAAATCGGCCAGCTCGCGTTCCAGCTGCTGATGCAAATCGGTCATGCCGGAAAGCGTGGGCGAGCCGCAAGCGCCGACGCCGTATTTGTCGAGCGCCTCATGCGCGGCGGCGACGACTTCGGGATGATTCGCCAGCCCGAGATAGTTGTAGGAGCAAAGATTGAGCACCGGCTTGCTCTCGCCCCCGTACTCGATGCTCGTGCGCGGGCCGGCGCTCGCGAGCATCTTCGGCTCATAGAGTTCGGCTTCCCAGGAACCAGCGTTCCGCCATTCCGTAAAACCGGCCGGCGGCTGCAGGGGATCGTCGCTCTCGCCGACGACAAAGTCG
>JBKJKL010000206.1:0-2732 GCA_046597485.1 Chthoniobacterales bacterium | reverse complement strand
TGGACAGCGTGGACGCTTCCGGGATCGACACCAGCCTGCTGGGACATTCCTACGAGTCGTGCAAACCGATCCTCGACGACGTGAGCCTGCTCTTCGAACGCGGCCTCGCGCCGCCGGAGCGGAAGCTGCGAGGCCGTTCTTTAGTCGGTCGCGCAGCTTTCGCTCCGGCGGAGCGAGGCCGCGCTCGAAGAGCAGGCTCACATCGTCGAGAATTGGTTTGCACGACTCGTAGGAATGTCCCAGCAGGCTGGTGTCGATCCCGGAAGCGTCCACGCTGTCCATGCCGTTCAGGACGATGATGTTTGGCCCCCCGAGCCCGAGCCGTTCAAAGTCATCGCCGCCGCGCAACCTCATCGCGGTCAGGAGCGCGTTGTCATCCGACGAAGCATAGAGCGTGTAGCGTTGCGCGAGCGGCCGGATTCGCGCCCAGCGCTGCCGGAAGTAGTCGGCGTTCACGTCCGGGGCGGCCATGATCACGTTGTTGAAAAGCGCCTCGGCGTGATCTGTCGCCAGCATGTCGAGCGCGCCAGTCAGCACCTTGTTTCCCATACTGTGTGCGACAAGGTGAATGCGGCTCGCGCCGGATTGCGCAGCAATTTTTTCGAGGAAGCTCTGGAGGTGCGCCGCGCTCCACTCGGCGTTCTCAAGGTCGCCCCCGTAGGTCAGGATGCGCGATTGCGCCGGCCAGCTGTAGAGAATGGGCACGCCGGGGAAGTTCAGGTCGAAGGCGAGCTCTGCGGTCCGGTAGGCGGCTTCGTCGAAGGAGACGTTGAAGCCGTGGATGAAGACGAAAACCGAGCGGCTTTTCTCCGACCGATCTTCGAGATCGCTCCGGAGCGAGTCGTAGAAGGCGTCGCCCTCCACGCGCTTTAGTTCCTTCAAGACAAAGTGCTTTTTCGCGTCCTCGCGCCCCTCCCAGACAAATAGCTTCCATGGCCGCTCGACCTGGCTCGCCTTGTGGCCGGGCGGGATGGAGACGTTCACGTATCCGGTGATGAGGTTGTCGCCTTCGCGGTTGCGATTAGCCGAAAAATATTTCGACGGCCCTTTTTCTCCGGACGGCGCGCGGTCGGTCCCGAAGAAAACTTTCACCAGCGGCTTGCGGGCGGGCGTGGCGGTTGCCACCGGGGGAGGCGTGCCGTCGCGTACGACCTCGCGACCTTCGTAGATCTCTTCGGTCGGTTGCGGCGGACGCGGCCGGGGAGGAGGAATGGCGGACGGCGGCGGTGCACCTTCGCCGCCGCCGCTCGGCGGGCCAGCGCCCCCGGCGGGTTCGCGGGTAATGCTGCGAGGCTGCATCGGCGGCGGGGTGGCGCGCGGTCCGCCATTCCGCGGCCCGACCAAGCCCACGGGTGGCTTCCGCGGCTCGGGCGGCTCGCTGGCAGGACGCAGTTCGATCTGCGCCCGCAGCTGCCGCGCCGGCTGGTAGCTCGGATGGACCCGGAGGACGTCTTCGAGAATCGAGTTTGCCTGGTCCGCTTTGCCACTTTGAATCTGGAGCCGCGCAAGCCGCGTTCCGCTTTCCGCGAAACCGTTGCGCGCCTCCTCGCGCTCCTGTGTCTTCGACCGGTCGAGCGACTGGAACGCATTCCGATATTCCGCAAAGGCGCGCTCGTATTGGCCAGCGGCAAAGGCAGCCCGTGCCCGGGCGAGCGCGAGTTCGCCTTCGCCTCCGAGCGCGCGTCGGACGGCGTCGTAGGGACCGATCGGACGGACGCGGAGGTCGCGCGGGAGGTGAGGTTGCTGCGCGAGGGCGCCCTGCAGTGCAGCCAGGCACAGACAAACCATTCGCAAGGTGTGCACCCGCAGTATCATGGAGACGTCCGAGGCCGTTTGTAGAGACGAGTCGCGCGCGTGGCGAGCCTGAAATCGCATGGCTCCCGCGGATGGTCTTTCCGCTGTTTATTTCGGGCGGCCAATCTAGAGTGCGCCCGAGAAAATGGACGACGAAAACGAACTGATCGCGCTGCGGCGGAACAAGATGGAAGCGCTCCAGGCGCGTGGCGTGGCGCCGTACGGCGCGGCCTTCGCGACCGATGGCAACCTTGGCGAAGTGCGGGCCAAATTCGCCGAAGGCGTGAAGCTGCGCGCGGCCGGCCGGATCATGGCGCATCGCGACATGGGCAGGAGCCATTTCCTCGACCTGCGCGATGCGCATGGGCGAATGCAGATCTACGTGCAGACAAAGGAGCTCGGCGCGGAAGTGATGGAGACCTTCGCGCTCCTCGACATGGGCGATTTCCTCGGGGTCGAGGGTGAATGTTTCACCACCAAGACAGGCGAGCCGACGCTGAAGGTGACGCAGCTCACCGTGCTCGCGAAGGCGCTCCGACCGCTTCCGGAAAAGTGGCACGGCTTGCAGGACGTGGAGGCGCGTTATCGGCAGCGTTACCTCGACCTGATCACGAACGAGCGGTCGCGTGAAGTCTTCGACAAACGCGTCATCATTCTGCGCGAGATCCGGCGATTCCTGGAAGATCGTGGCTTCGTCGAAGTGGAGACGCCGATCCTGCAAGCAGTCGCGGGCGGCGCGGCGGCGGAACCGTTCCGCACCCATCACAACGCGCTCGGGCTTGACCTCTATCTCCGCATCGCGCTCGAGCTTTACCTTAAGCGCATGCTGGTGGGCGGATTCACCAAGGTCTTCGAGATGAACCGCAACTTCCGCAACGAAGGCATTTCTCGCCGGCACAATCCGGAGTTCACCATGCTTGAGGCCTACTGGGCCTACG
>JBKJKL010000116.1:0-2989 GCA_046597485.1 Chthoniobacterales bacterium | reverse complement strand
GAGTGTGGGCACGAGCGGGCTCGGGAGCGACCCGCATCAGTATGTGGTTAACCTCTCTGGTGTTTTGAATGCCCAGCGCATCACCGTCACGCTAAGCAATGTCACCGTCTCGTTAGGCTACCGCAGCGGAGCGGTGGCTGCGACGATGGGCCTGCTTCTGGGCGACACAAACAATGACGGGACCGTCAACTCCGGCGACGCGCAGCAAACGCGGAATCGCTCCGGGCAGGCGGCGGACACCACGAATTTCCGTTCCGACTACAACCTTGACGGCACAATTAACAGTGGTGACGCCTTTATCGTGCGCTCACGCTCCGGGGAGTTCATTCCGTAGCTCGCCGGCGTGCGGCAGAGTTCATCTAGCGGCAAACAAATGGCGGAACCGCCGAACTACAACTGCGCCGGGTCGGCCAGCAGCTCGACCACGCGCTTCAGCAAGCGGCCCGCGCCGCCGCCATCGAGGCTGCGATGGTCGAAACTGAGCGTCAGCTCGGCCTGCGTCGTCGGCAGGAACTGTTGCTTCTCCTCATCCCAAGTCGGCGCTTTTTTCCCAGCGCCGAGGCCGAGCAGGAGCGTCTGGTCGGGCAGGGGAATCGGCGTGCCCCAGTCGAGGCCGAAGGTGCCGAAATTGGAAACCGAGGCGATGCCGCCCGCGGTTATCTCCGCGGAAATGCGACGGCGACGCGCGAGGTCCACGAGCTCCGTGTAGCGGCTCGTCATGTCGCCGAGCGAAGTCTTATCAGCGTTGCGGATAACCGGCACCATGATGCCTTCGCCCGCTTCGACCGCGACGCCGATATCGATCGACTCGGAGCGGATCGCGCGGCCACCGATTAGGCGGGAAGCGGCGTTCGGTTGCTCCGCCAGCGCGAGCGCGAGGGCGCGCAAGGCGTAAAGCGCCGGGCCTGGCTTCGGGTCACGCTTTTTGCGATCAGCGAGAACAGGATCCAAGCAGATGGAAAGACCAACCGTCGCGAGCGGCCGCGTCCAACTGCGGCGCATCGCATCGGCCACGCCGGTGCGAATCGCGCTCGGCTTTTCGCTTGGATGATTCTCGATCCCGATTAGGAAATCTTCGAGATCCTTGATCGTGAGACGGCCCGCGCTGCCGCTTCCGGCGACCCCGGCGAGATCAGCCTGTGTGAGCTGCAGCTCAGACATGCGCACCTTCACCCGCGGTGAAAGATAACCGGCGCCCTTCGCCGATGCGGGCACAGGCAATCCACCAATCGAAGCCGTCCCAGCGGTAGCAGCTACCTGTGGCAGCGCCGTTTCATCCACCTGGAAATGTGAGCCGCTGCCGTTCTGCGTCTTCACCGCCTTGGCGGTTTCTTCTTCGCGGCCAGGGACTTCTTTCGCCACTTCGTCTTGCGGCAGTTGCGGGGCGCGTTTCTGGAAGCGCGCCGCGTCCGCGTCACTCGCCTCGATGAAACCAAGGACGGCGCCGACGACGTATGTGCCTTTCACTTCCGCGTCGATTTTTGCAACGGTGCCGGCGCATGGCGTGGTCACGCCCATGACCGCCTTGTCCGTCTCGACCTCGATGATTTCCTGGTCGGCTGCGACGGTCTCGCCCGCCTGGACCTTGATCGAGACGATCGTCGCCTCGGCCATGGATTCACCGAGTTGCGGCATGGTGATAGGAACTTGAGGCATAAATTTACTCCGCGAGAACCTGGCGCGCCTTGGCCGCGATCGTCTTCGCGCTCGGGCGATGTTCGCTCCACAGATTCGGGTGATAAGGAATAGGCGTGTCTTTCGCGTTCACGCGCGCCGGCGCGGCATCGAGCAGGTGGAAGCCTTCGGTCGTGACGCGCGCGATCACTTCCGCGGTGACGCCGCCCCATGGGAAAGCTTCGCCGACACAAAGAAGACGTCCGGTGCGAGCGACCGACGCGAGGACGGTAGCGGTGTCGAGCGGCTTGATCGTGCGCAAGTCAACCACCTCGATCTCGAAGCCGTCGGCGCTCAGTTCGTTCGCGACTGCGAGCGCGTCGTGCACCATCGCGCTGTAGGTGACGATGGTCAGGTCGCGGCCGGCGCGGACGACGCGCGCCTTGCCAATCGGCAACCGATCGGTCGGAAGGGCATCGGCTTTGAGATGGTAATAAAGATACTTGTGCTCGCAGTAGATGACCGGGTCGTCGATCGCGACCGCGTCGATCAACATCGTGTAGGCATCCTCGACCGTCGCAGGCGTGACCACGACGAGCCCAGGATAATGCGAGTAGATGCCTTCCATGCTCTGGCTGTGGAAGGGGCCGCTACCTTTCGTGCCGCCGGAGGGGAGGCGCACCGTGATCGGGCAGGGGATCTGCGTCCGCCAAAAGTGCGTGCCGGCATTGTTCAAGATTTGGTTCAGCGCCACGCTCGAAAAATCGGCGAACTGCATCTCAACGATCGGTCGCATACCTTCGATGGCTGCGCCAATCGCGGTGCCGATCATGGCGTCTTCGCTGATCGGCGTGTTCAGCACGCGCCCAGGAAATTGCTCGGCGAGTCCCTTCGTTGCCTTGAAGGCGCCGCCGAACTTGCCCGCAATATCCTGGCCGTAGAGGAAGACGCGGTCGTCTTCCCGGAGGAGACGGGCCTGCGCTTCACGAATCGCTTCGAGGTATGTGACGCTCACGCGAATTGATCCATCAATTCGCGCGTGGCCATGGCGCACCAATCTTCTTCGCTGCCTACTGGAGCATCTTCCTGCTGCGCGGTGGCGACAGCTGCATCGACCTGCGCGGCGATCTCCGACCGCATTTGCTTCACGCCATCCGCGGTCAGCAGTTCATTCTCGGCCATGAAGCGCTCAGTGCGCTGAATCGGGTCCTGCGCGAAGGGCTCGTTTTTCATTTCGGGCGGAACGTAGCTCGCATCGTCGTGTTCGCCATGGCCGGCGAGTCGGAGCACGGAAGCGACGACGAATTGGGGCGGCCGTCCAGCCCGGGCGCGTTGCACAGCGCCGCCGATGACCTCGAGGCAGGCCGCGAGATCG
>JBKJKL010000432.1:0-7558 GCA_046597485.1 Chthoniobacterales bacterium | reverse complement strand
TCTGCAGGCCGCGCATCATGATATCGAGCGCGCGCCGCGGGGCGTGGTTCTGCGACTCGTGCGGGAGTTTCACCTGCGCCGCACTATGCGGCGGCGTGGAAGCCTGCTCGCGCTTGCCCTTCGCAATCATCCGGCGCGCCACCTCGAGCAATTCCTCGCGACCGACAACCTCGTCGACGAGGCCGATGCGGAGCGCTTCCTCCGCGGGGTGCAGTTTCCCCTTTAGGATAACTTCCGAGGCTGCCTCGAGTCCGATCAGACGCGGCAACCGCGTGGCGCCGCCCCAAGCCGGGACGAGACCGAGCGTGGTCTCTGGCAAACCGATTCGTGTAGCGGGATCGTTCGACGCCACGCGCCAATCGCAGGCCAGCGTGACCTCGTAACCGCCGCCGGCACAGGCGCCATGAATCGCGGCCACGGTGGGCACCTTGAGCGCCGCGAGGCGATTGAAAATCTGCTGCCCTTGGGCAATGAAAGCACGCAGCTCGCCGGTCTGCGCCTGGCGCAACAGCGTCTGCAAATCCGCGCCGGCGATGAAGATCGACTTCTTCGCCGAGGTCACGATCACGGCCTTAATCGCGCTGTCTTTTTCGATCGCGTCGAGCTGCTCGCGCAGGCTCTCCATCGCAGCGGCATCGAAGATATTTGCCCCGGAATTGGGCCGGTCGAAGCTCAGGATGCAGACGCCATCTTCCGCCATTTCGCGTCGAATCATCGGCCCAGTCTCAGTCGCGGTCATCGCGGATCATATCGGCGAGATTCCGCCAGTTTCCAAGTAGGAGAAAGGAAGTGGGGCGCGCGCGTTGCGGCAGCGCAAGCCGAGTGATAAGGCTGCCTGCGACCGCGCAGGCGCGGGGCAAATGCGAGGCTCGTTATGGTCGGCCGACTTCTTCTACCTGAAATCCAAAACCTGATCGAAGCGCGCAATTTCGGCGCGTTGAAGGAGATCTTTTCCGATTGGCCGCCGGCCGATGTCGCCGAGGTCATCCTCGATCTGCCGGAGAGTGAGCAGGTCATCATCTTCCGCATCCTGCCCTACGAACTGGCGGCGGATGTCTTCGAATATCTCGACCCGGAGTCACAGCAGCAGCTCCTCAAGGGCATGGCTCATGAGCAGGTCGTCGGCATCTTGAATGAGATGTCGCCGGACGACCGCACGGCTCTGCTCGAGGAGATGCCGAGTGCTGCCGCGCGGCAGCTCATCCGCCTCCTTACTCCGGAAGAACGGCGCATCGCGACGGCGCTCCTCGGTTATCCAGAAGGAAGCGTCGGTCGTCTCATGACGCCGGATTTCATCGCGGTGCACGAGGAATGGACGGTGAAGGAGGTGCTCGATTTCGTGCGCGAGAATGGCCAGGACTCCGAGACGCTTAACGTCGTCTACGTGGTGAACGAGCGCGGGAAACTGATCGATGACCTGCGCATCCGCGAGTTCCTCCTCCAGCCGCTCGAGGCGAAAGTGTCCGAGATTCGCGATGAAAATTTCGTCGCCCTCAGCGTGACCGACCTGCAGGAGGATGCGCTCAACGTCTTCCGCAAATACGACCGCGGCGCGCTCCCGGTAGTCGACTCGACCGGCGTGCTCGTCGGCATCGTGACGACGGACGACATGCTCGATGTCGCCGAGGAAGAAGCGACCGAGGACATCCAGAAGTTCGGCGGCATGGGCGCGCTCGAAGAGCCGTATCTCCGCATGCCAGTCCTCAGCATGGTCTGGAAGCGCGCGCCCTGGCTGGCCGTCCTGCTCATTGGCGAAATGCTGACCGCAACCGCGATGGCCTATTACGAAGAGGAGATCGGACGCGCCCTGGTGCTCGCCGTCTTCCTCCCCATGATCATCTCGAGCGGAGGCAACAGCGGCTCACAAGCTTCCACCCTGATGATCCGCGCCATGGCACTAGGGGAAGTGACGCTGAAGGATTGGTGGAAGGTCATGCGGCGCGAGATCACCGTCGGCGCCCTGCTCGGCGTCTTCCTGGGAGTGATCGGTGCGCTGCGCGTGAGCCTCTGGTCGATCGTAGGCGAGAAATATTTCCACGTGCAGGTCTACGGTCAGCACTGGCCGCTGGTCGCACTCACCGTCGGCGTCACACTGCTCGGCGTCGTCCTCTGGGGTTCGCTTTCCGGATCAATGCTGCCTTTTGCGCTCCGCCGCTGCGGGCTCGATCCAGCCACCTCCTCGGCGCCGTTTGTCGCTACGCTGGTCGACGTCACCGGGGTCATTATCTACTTCAGCATCGCCCTCTTCATTCTGCGCGGGACGATGTTGTAACGCCCGCCACGGTTACGTCTTAATCTCGACCCACTCGTTGCGCGCGCGTGAATCGGCCACCGCCTGCACCACGCGCATGTAGCGCACGCCTTCCTCAAAGTCGGGACGAGGGCGGACGCGGCCGCGGGATTTCACCGCGGCGAGGAAGTCGTCCTCCACCTGCCACTCGCCTTCCAGTTCCGGCGTGATTTCCACTTCGTGCAGATCGACGTCGCCCACCTTGCCGGCGCGCACGGTCTCCGTCCCGAAGTCATACATCATCGTCCCGGCCTCGCCGTAGACTTCGAGCCCGTCGCGGCCGCCCATTGCGTTGATCCCGCTGAACTCGAGCACGCCTTCCGCGCCGCTCGCAAAAGTGCAAAGGACCGTGAGCATATCCGGCGTGAGCACCTCATAGCCCTGACGCATCGGATTGATCACCTTCCCGCGCGCATAGACACCGGTGATATCGCCCAGCCAGCGCTGGAGCACTTCCACATAGATGCCGAGCGCGAGAATGTTGAGGCCGCTAATCTCTTCCCGCTGCCGCCAATGCGCCGGCGCTTCCGCATTCAAATAAGCACTCGTGAAACTCTGCAGGCGCACATGATGCGGCCGGCCAAGGTAATTCTCCGCGAGCAGTTTTTTAACGACGAGATCACCCCGCAGGCCGAAGGGCGGCGGGCAAAGCATCGTGACCAGCTCCGGAAAACGCCGCGAAGTCGCGAGCATCTCCTCCGCCTCCGCCAGGTCCATCGCCATCCGCGCCTGGCAGAAGACATGTTTGCCCGCCTCGAGCGCGGAGACGGTCACCGCGCTGTGTATGTAGGGCGGAGTGCCGATCCAGACGACATCGATGTCCGGGATGGCGAGCAGGTCGGCCCAGTTCGACATCGGGATGGCGTTGGGCGCGTTCTGATCGCAAAAAGCGAGCGAGCTTTCGTAGGTGGAATTTGAAACCGCCACCACCTCGACCTCTGGATGTTTGCGTAGCCCCGGCAGATGCCGGCGCTGCACGATGTCACCCGCGCCGACAAATCCGATCCGCAGTTTATTACCTCTGGTCGCCATTTCTTTAGTTCTTTAGAAACGCCCGCATGGAGGCAATACGTTTCGTGAAGAACCTTTGACCGCCGTTTCTGCGGGCTGTTCAATCCGGTGGTCTTTCGCGGCAACAATCACTTGACCGCGCGGAGCTCGCACGCCACTTTGCGCTCCCAATTTTCCGGGATTTGTTATGTCCAAGGTTTGCAGCATTACAGGAGCTAAAGTCAGTCGCGGCAGCGTCATCCACCGTCGTGGTATGGCGAAAAAGAAAGGCGGCGTCGGCCGTCACGTGACCAAGAACGTGCCGCGCACTTTCACCCCGAATCTGCATGAGCATCGTGTCTGGGTTCCCGAGCTGAAGAAGTTCGTCCGGGTCAAAGCGACCGCGCGCGCCTTGAAGACGCTGAACAAGAACGGCGCCTACCAGACGCTGAAGAAGGCTGGCCTGATCGCCGCTTAGTTCCTGCTGGCCGTCGGTCTACGACGGCGACGGGATTGATTCTTCCGGCTCTTCGCCGCTCTCCGCCGTCGGCTCGCCGGCTGGAGCTTGCTCGACCACAGGAGTTGTCTGCTCCATCGACGCGGCTGGCGTTTCCGTCCCGACAGTCTGCTCCCCTTCCAACGCGACGGTTTCTTCGCTAGCCGGTGCGGCGAGCGAATCCACCATCTCATTTGCCGCTTCGGCTTCTGACGGAGCGGGCACAGCCGACTCGGTCGCAGTCGCAGTAGGCGCGGTGCCTGCAGCAGCAGCCGGCTTCGGCGCCTTTGGCCGCGGCAGCTCGAGCGTGCCATCATTAAACTCGATCACGTAACCTTCGCTGATCAGCCAGCGGAGATCAGAAGCGAGCGACAGCTTCACGCGATCAATCGCCGTTTCGTCCGTTAAACCCTCTACCAGATTCTCAGCCAGTTGCTTCCGGTTCACGCCAGAGGCGTCCGTCAATTTCCCCAAAATGGAATTGATCGACGGCGACACATTCGCGCGCTCATGGCCGAAGGTGCGGATGCGCATCGGCGACACGAAGAGCATGCCGCGACGATGGCGGAAAATGTTCAAGCCGGCGTTGCGCAGTCCGCTCGCCAGCTCCTGCATGATCTTGGAAGGCGAACGCATTTCATCCGTCCACGCGTTTTCAATCACGCGATTCAACCCGCGATCCGGCAGGCGCCGGCTGGCCACGCCGCTGACCTTCACTTCCGGCGCGTTGCGCAGGAGCGTGGGCAGGTAGGCCTGGCGGAAATGCCGTTCTGCTTCGGCCGCGCTGGTAAAGGTGACAGGCTCTTCGTCCTTCGTCTTGTAGACCGTCACGCTGCGCGCCTGTTCCTTCCACTGCTCGACCACCGTGGGATCGCTCACGATCTCGATCTGGCGCTGGAAATCCTGGAAGCTCATCCGGCGGCTGTAGCGCTGCTCATAGAGCCCGCGCAGTTGTGGCTGATAGGCGTGATGATTGGTCGGCCCGAGCAGGACTCCGCTCACGCGATCCCGTGCCACGTTGCTGAAGTTGCCCTTGATCGGCTCCGTCTGCGTGACCTCGACGGTGTAAAACTCGTCCTTCATCGCAGGGAAGGCGCCGCCCTCCAGGACGCGCGCATCGGCGGCGGCGGGTCCGCCTTCGCCCAACTGGACGAGCGACGCGCCTTCCTTTGCAATCAGTTGCACATCGTAGCGTTCCGGCTTCTCGAGAAACATGCGCGCGAGCGCGAAAACGGAATAGGTGATCGTGGCGGATTTGATCTGCGCGATCACGCTCTCAAACGCCGGCGGATGCGGCAAGAAGCGCACGCCTACTTCGGGCAATGGCAGCGGAGCTTCACGCGGCGGACGCCGATCATCCCGTGGACCGGGACCTTCGCGACGCGGACCGCGCGATTCGGGACGCTTGCCGCCAGCGCGCGGGTCCCGCGGACCGCTGCTGCGTGGGTCGCGGCTTTTCGGACGGCGGGAACGGCTGTCTCCACCTCCCCCGCGACGGTCGCGGTCCATTGGCGCATAGTCTTCGCCTTCAAAATCCGCATACTCGTTCGCGCGCGCAGGTTCATTGACCCAGGCGGGCATCAATTTCAGGTCGAGCAAATCAGGAGTTTCGGTCGGCGAAGCCATCGTTCTTCTCTTACGCGAACGCCAAGGGATGTAAAACGACGCGCGCGAATAATCCGTGTCGAACCAGCCGGGAAAGAAATTGACATCAACCCCAATTCATTTACTTGCCACTCGGCTGCGGCCGCTTTAACGGTGCGCCTAACCGAACCCCGAATCAGATAATTTTTATGAGCGACAAACCGATCGAAGAGAAGGTCAAAGACATCATCGTGGAGCAGCTCGGCGTGAACCCCGAGCAGGTCACTCCGACGGCCTCTTTCATTGAAGATCTGGGTGCCGATTCCCTCGACATCGTGGAGCTGGTCATGGCTTTCGAGGAAGAGTTTAACGTCGAAGTCCCGGACGAGGACGCGGAGAAGCTCCAGACCGTCGGCGACGTGAACAAATACATCGAGGAGAAGCAGGCGAAGCAATAAGACGCCCCTCGCCTTGTCCCCTTTTGAAAAGCACGGCTCCGGCCGTGCTTTTTTGTTTCAGGTTGCGGCAAAATTGGGCGCGCCCAGAGTGTGCAAATGAACGTGGAGCTGCTGGAAAACCCGCTCTTCCGGGTGGGCGGGCATTACGTTTCGACCCTCGGGCTGATTGCGTTTGTTGCCCTATTTCTTGGAGGGTTGATCGTCGCCAAGGTCTTCCAGACCGACGCCGTCCGGCGGCTCCTTACCTGGTTCAAGCTCGACGCGAACTTCGTCGCCGTCGTCACCACCATCCTTAGTCTCGCAGCGATCGTCTTCTTCGCCGTCACGGCGGTCAACGCGGCCGGGGTCCCGCTGCCTTGGAGCGAGCCGCTGCCCGGGATAAAGCTGAGCCTGATCCAGATTTTCCTGCTCATCTCGCTGCTCATCGCGGTCTTTTGGCTCTCTTCCCACACCAAGCGTTTCCTCTTTAACACGGTCCTAAAGAAGAGCGGCCTGCATCGCTCGCTCCAGTATGCGATCGCGCAGATCTCGAGCAAGGTGGTGCTCGTCATCGGCATCTTGGTCGTCCTGACCAACACCGGGATCAACCTGGGCGCGCTGGCCGTTTTCGCCGGTGCGATCGGCGTCGGGGTCGGCGTCGGTCTGCAAGGTATCGCGAGTAACTTTATCAGCGGTCTCGTTATCCTTGCGGAGCGACCCATCTCAATCGGCGACCGCGTCGAGGTCGGCAGCGTGGTCGGCCAGGTCGAACGCATCCGCGCGCGCTGCACCGTTATCCGCACGAACGACAACATCTCGATGATCGTGCCGAACTCGAAGTTCATCGAGGAACCGGTCACCAACTGGACCTATGGCGACGATCCTCGGGTCCGGTTTCGCATCCCGGTCGGCGTCGCCTACGGGAGCGATGTGGAGACGGTGCGCACGGCGCTCATCGCCGCCGCGGCCGAGCATCCGAAAACCCTCGCAGATCCGGCGCCGAACGTTTTCTTCGACAAGTTTGGCGATAGCTCGCTCGACTTTGAACTGGTCGCGTGGTCGGCCGAGATGACCTTCCGCCCGCGTCGTTACAAGAGTGATCTGAACTTCGCCATCGCGCGCAAGCTGCAGGAGGCGGGGATCGAGATCCCCTTTCCGCAGCGCGACCTCCACCTTCGGAGCAGCGAGCCGTTGCGCGTCATCGCGGAGCCGGGCGAATCCACCGCTCCGGCGCAGAGCTAACGCGCGCGCACCGACTGAGCAGACATGGAGGCGGAATGCACCATCCCGTTTCGTGGCGGCGTTGCCCGCGTCGTGCGGCTCGACGCCTTGCGCGATTTGCCGGCCTGGCACGAAGCGCTCGCGAGCAAGGCGAAGGACCATCGCTTTTACGAACTGGTCGAGGAGACGCTGCGGCAAGGCTTTGAGCACCGATACGTCGTCTGCGAGGACGAAACGGGGCGCGTGCGTGGCATTCAGCCGGTCTTCTTTGTGCAGCAAAACTTGATTGAAGGCGTGCCCGCGCTGACGCGCCCGGTCAACTACGTCCGCCGCCTCTTCCCGCGCTTCCTTACCATGCGCACGCTGATGGTCGGGAACGCTGCCGGCAGTGGCTCCCTCGGCAGCTGCCTCGCGGACGACGAAGCCTGGCTCGCCGCTGCGCTCGGGGAAACAATCGGCCAATACGCGAAGCAGGCGAAGGCTTCGCTCGTCGTCTTCAAGGATTTCCCGGCGAGCTGTCGCGACTCGTTAGGCACGCTC